>JAIDEM010000001.1 GCA_029054825.1 Prevotella sp.
TCCTGAAAGAAAAGGGCAAGGTTTTTACTTGTGACTTCGTCGGGGGATGGAAGGATGTACGTGAGGAGGCTTTCCGAAACCGTGTGAGGAAATTGGGGCTTGACGACTGTGTCCGCGCTCATGGCCCAAAGTACGGCAAGGATAAGGAGGTGTTTCTGCAGGAGGCGGATATATTTGTATTCCCGACATATTATTCCAAGGAATGTTTCCCTCTTGTCCTGCTGGAAGCCATGGCACATGGCCTCGCTTGTATCAGTACGGAAGAGGGTGGTATCCCTGGCATCATAGATGAGGGGAAGACAGGTTTTATGGTGGAAAGACAGAATGTCGGGCAGTTGGCTGCATGTATCGAGACTCTTTTAGACAATCCACGGTTATGCAAGGATATGGGCACAGCCGGCCGCAAGCGGTTTGAGGATGAATTTACATTGGATAAGTTTGAACATAGGTTTTCTGAGATATTGGAGAGGGTCGTATCTGGGAAAGCCTGAGAAGGAATATTGAATGATGTTTAGATTAAAGGATTTAGATATAATAGAAAGCCGTGAAGGGCTTCTGTCGTTGCCGAATGGCAAAATACTGATAAACACCATCAATGCCCATTCCTACAATACAGCTCTGAAAGACGGGCTGTTTGCAGAGGCTTTGAAGAACGGGGACTGTCTTATCCCTGACGGGGCAAGCATAGTGAAGGCCTGTTGCTGGCTGAAAGCGAAGTCGAGACCGAAGGAGCGTGTTGCCGGATGGGACTTGTTTGAGTTTGAGATGGAACGCCTTAACGAGAGAGGAGGGCGGTGCATGTTCATGGGCAGTTCTGAGAAGGTGCTGTCGCTTATTGTGAGGCGTGCGGCGGAGGTGTATCCTAATGTGGAGGTACTGACTTATTCGCCTCCTTACAAGCCAGAGTTTTCAGACGAGGACAATAAGGCTATCATCAATGCCGTCAATACCACTAATCCTGATATGCTTTGGATAGGCATGACAGCTCCGAAGCAGGAGAAATGGACCTATTCCCATTGGCAGGAGCTGGATATCCACTGCCATGTGGGAACCATTGGAGCCGTCTTTGATTTCTTTGCTGGCACAGTGGAGCGTGCCCCGCTATGGTGGCAGCGACACAGTCTGGAGTGGCTGTACAGGCTGCTGAAGGAGCCGAGGAGGATGTGGCGGCGATATATCATAGGCAATGCCTTGTTCCTTTGGAATATCATGAAAGAGAAAATCGGATAAACATAGTCTTTTTATAGTGTAGATGCCGGCAAGTACGAGATGAAGTACTTGCCGGCATCTACTGTTTCTGTACATATAGGCATCTGCCTGTACAATGTTCTTTCTTGCATGTTAACTCCAAATCAACCGTTTATACAGATAATGGATTGTGTCTCTCGTCTTTATTGTTGTCTTCCAGCACGTCTCGCTAAAGTATATTCCCGTCTATCAGGCCGCGGGCGATGGCGATGCTCACGGCGTGTGCATTGTTCTTGGCATCGAGACAGCGGAGGATGAGTTTGCGGTGATATTCCACGGTGTTCTCGCTGACAAATATGCGTTGGGCTATTTCACGGCTTGAAAGTCCCATGGCTATCAGGGACAATACCTCTGTAGCTCTGTCAGAAAGTCCGTAGCTGACATCTGCCAGAGTGAGGAATCGCTGGCTGAAATACGGCATCCCAGCCGTCACAGACTCTACTGCAGTCTGGAGTTCCATGGTATCCTCGCCTTTCAGTACGATGGCAGAGGCCTTTGCGTTCAGCAGTTCACGTATCAGCCATGGTTCTTCATGCATGGTGTAGATGATGAGGCGTAATGAAGGACACGCCTGATGTAGCCGATGCAGGATGTCCGTCCCCTTTGCGTCAGGCAGTTCGAGGTCGACAATGGCTATGCTGTAGTTGCCACATGTAGCATGGTCGACAGCCTCTTTGCAGTTTGCCGCTTCGACGATGAACCTGCTGTTGCATGTGTTTGCAAGGAAAGCCGCGATGCTTTTACGCACTATCGGATGATCATCGACCACAAGAATATTCTTTGGTATTGTCATAGCGTAACCTCCACTCTATATCTGCCGTCCCCGATGTCCGTATGGCTGATGGCACCGTTAAGGCTCTTCACGCGTACGGAAAGGCTTTGCAGACCTATGCCTTGTCCATCATTGTCGTTGACTACGCCGTCATTCTCTACAGAGAGATAGATGTGGCCGTCCCTTTGCTCCATATTGACATTGATGAACGACGGTTTGGCATGGCGTACTATATTTCCTGTCAGTTCCTGTACGATACGGTATATATCGAAGCTGACAGAAGAATCGATATTGTCCCACAAGGCATCGTCCTGTCCAGGTGTGCAGTGATACTCCATCTTGCAGTCCGGCACAGGCAGATGTCCGGTATAGTCGGAAAGTATCTGTGCTATATTTGCCATGGTGAATCGCGGAGGCATCAGCTCATGGGAAATCTGGCGTACATCCGTCATGATGTTTCTTACCATCTGCGATGCGTTGTCCTGTCCGGAGTTGAGTGCCAGTTGCACTCCAAGAAGGTCGTTGCATACACCGTCGTGCAGCTCGCGGGCAAGCCGTGCACGTTCACTTTCCAGTCCTTCGATAAACCTGCGCTGCAATGCCAGCTCGTTTTCTTTCCGTGTGATATGCCTGCGGTACAACACAAAAAGCACTATGGCGGCAAGCAGTGCAAGGATAAGCAACAGTATGGCTATCAGCGCCTGCTGATTGGCTCGCTCTGCAGCAAGTTGTGCTATCATAAGTTCCTTTTCCTGTGTTTTGTATTTTATTGTGAATTCAGTCATTTGCTGGCTCATACCGCTGTTCTTCATGGAGTCTGCGCGGTTGTAGGCATTTGTCATGAGTTCAAAGGCCGTTTGGGCATGGCCGAGTTTGGCATTGCAGTCGGCTTTATAGAAAAGGATGCGCTCTTCGGGTATGCCGCCGTTGATTTTCACCAATGTGTCAAGACGGTTCCATAGAGCCAGTTCCTGTCCGTAGTCTCCCTTGCTGTGCAACAGTGCCGCCTGCACCTCGAGTATCCCAATCACTCCGTTGCTCGTCTGGTCGGCTTTCTGCAAGGCAGGCTGTACCATTTGCATATAAATCTGTGCAGAATCCGTCCTGCCGTCCTCCATGAATGCGCGCAGCATCGGCGAAGCGCATTTCAGAGTAAGCGGCACGTATCCCAGTGAAAGGATATTGCGGAATTCTGATGATACGGCAGCAGAAGCCTCACTGTAGCGCTTCATGCGGAACAGGGCGGCAGACTTTGTGGCGAGTGCAGAGTACATCTCGATAGAGTCTTTTGCCTCTTTAGCCCATTTTGTCGCCAGTTCAGCATATTCCACACCCTCTTTATAGCGGTCCTGCTCGACAAACATCACGGAGATGTTGTTGTACAGATTGGCTACATAGTCCTTTGCATCTACTTTCTGTGCTATAGCGATGCCCTTGTTGTAAGCCCACAGAGCCGAGTCAGGACAGTTGAGCCGTCGGTAAATTATTCCGATTGCAGAATATTGGTTTACAAGGACTTCATTATCCCCAAGTCTCTCTCCTATGTCAATGGCTTTCCGCGAAAGTGGCAGAGCCTCTGTCATACGTCCCATGGTGACAAGGTTGTTCGCCTTCTCTGCCGAGATATAAGCCTTGAGAGTGTCGTTGTCGGCAGCATAGGCCCAGGCACTGTCAAGCAGCGACAGTGCCTGAGTGTGTAAGGACTTTGCTGCAAGTGTCTCCACACTGTCAAGCAAGGCTGTGACACGGTCTGGATCCTGCTCTTTTCTGTCTCCCGAACAGGACGCGATGGAGACGGCAGACACAAGGGAAACAAGGCCTTTATCCACAGCAGGACTGAAGCGCGTATGAACACGCACACTGTGG
>JAIDEM010000010.1 GCA_029054825.1 Prevotella sp.
TCTCAACACCTAATGAGGTCTTTCTCAAACATTATATGTAAATTTGCACAAAAGTTGCACTTGATGGTTGACTCTATACCTTGAAATTATTTCCTTGGATTTTGTCAAATTTTACCAAATTATTTGTTTGGATGATTTCATTTTTGTAACTTTGTCATTTTAAGACATACAGCAAAACATAGGATATGACAGGAACTATAGTGAATGTTGTCTGCATTATGGTCGGTTCGGCCATCGGCAGCATATTAAAGAAAGGTATAGGAGAGAAGTATCAGGACGCGCTGTATACTGCCCTTGGCGTATGCGCACTGTTGCTGGGTATAAATGCCTTTGTTCACAATATGCCGAAGAGCGAATACCCTGTGCTCTTCATTGTATCCATTGCGATAGGCTGTGTCGTGGGTGCGGCACTGGGACTGGAACGGTTGAGAGACATCGGGAAGAAGAGGAACGCGGAGAAAGGGAACAGCACGGCACGCCCGAATCTTGCCGAAGGACTGACAACAGGATGCCTGCTTTACTGTATAGGGACATTCTCCATGCTCGGTCCTGTCATGTCTGCCCTGCAGAGCGACCACACTTATCTTTTCACCAACGCCACGCTCGACCTCGTGTCGAGCACTGTCCTCGCCGCCACTTACGGTATAGGGATGATGTGGGCGGCGCCGATACTATTCTGCTGGCAGGGGATGTTCTACTGCATGGCAAAGGTTTCCGCATCGGCAATATCGCCCGAACTGATGACAGAGCTGAGCATCATAGGAGGAATACTCATAGCAGCTTCGGGCATTGACCTGCTGAAACTGCGCAACTGTCATACATTGCAGATGCTCCCATCCCTGCTTGTACCGGTATTGTTCTTCATCGCAAAATACGTCATTTCAATACTTTAGAACCATCCACGAGCAACTTGGCGAGAATGAGAAAGACATCGCTCCGGCATATGAGTAGAGAGCCCCTGAACTGTTAAATCTAATTAAAAAAGGAAGAATCGCATCCCCATTATTAGGTATTTCGAGAATTCTTAGTAATTTTGCAGTACCAAATATCCGGTATGGAATATAAAAAAAGAATAATTATAAACAATTAAATCAACAAGACTATGGCTTACGTAATTAGCAATGACTGTATCGCTTGCGGTACTTGTATCAGCGAATGCCCACAGGACGCTATCTCTGAGGGCGATATCTACTCTATTGACCCTGAGAAGTGTGTAGACTGCGGCACATGTGCTGATGTTTGTCCTAACGAGGCTATCAGCCAGGCTTAATAACCTGCATTCACTGACAGACATAAGGGCGGTTCCTGTAACGGGAGCCGCCCTTTATTTTGTTGTCCGGAATAGGACAACAGATGCCACCGCAGTATCGCAGACTGCATAAACGACAGGCCTGCACATACTGCATTTCCTTCGGCGAGTTGGGTTAACAAAATATAATTATTCATTCTGCATATACCATTACTCATCAATAATATGTAACTTTGTAACGAAAATGTATCTTTACGCACACGCGTATGTATTTATATGTACAGCGGGCGTCTATACACGAGAAGGCAAGGGCATGCAGTGGAATGAAGTCATAGGGCAGCAGGATGTGAAAGACCGGCTTAAAGGGCTGGTCGACGGCAGGCGTATGCCCCATGCTCTGATGCTTTGCGGAGAGACAGGATACGGCACTCTGGCGCTTGCCATGGCGCTCGCCACCGAGCTCCTGCATAAGACAACGGAATATCACCCAGACCTGCACTTCTCATTTCCTACGGTCAAGCTCCCGTCAATGAGCAGTGAGCACAAGCCTGTAAGTGACGATTTCATAAGAGAGTGGCACGAACTTATCAGGCGTGAGGGGGCTTATATAAGCCTGGACAAATGGCTGGAGGCCATGAAAGCGACTACGCAGCAGGCTATCATAACAGCTGCGGAGAGTGACGAGCTGGCAAAGAAACTTTCCTTGAAATCAAGCCAAGGCGGTAATAAGATTGCCATAATATGGCTTGCGGAAAGGATGAACGACGAGAGTGCAAACAAGATACTGAAGACTCTTGAGGAACCATCAGAGCAGACAGTCTTCATACTATGCGTGGAACGCCCAGAGCTCCTGCTCGAGACCATACGCAGCCGTGTGCAGAGGATTGATGTGCCGAAAATCGACAACGCGTCATTCGAAAAGGCACTCATGGAAAGATGCGGACTGGACGAGGGCATTGCACACAAGCTCTCACGTGCGGCTGACGGCAACTGGCTGACGGCATTGGATCAGCTCTCGCCAGACTCAGAACGGAGGGAATTCCTCGAACTCTTCAAGACGGTCATGAGGCAGGCATATACGAAAGATGTCCGCAGCATGAAGAAATGGTCAGAGGCAGTTGCTGGCTTTGGACGGGAGAAGCAGAAGAGGATGCTGACGTACTTCATGAGAATGGTTAGGGAGGCGTTCATGTCAAATTTCCAAGATCCGGAACTGTCATACATGACGGAAGAGGAAGAGCAGTTCATACGCAAGTTCGGACGTTTCGTGAACGAGGCAAACGTCATTGACATCAACAGCCTCCTGGAACTTGCACTGCGCGACATCTCCCAAAACACGAACCAGAAGATTGTCTTTTTCGACACAGCGCTGAGACTGACAGTCTTGATATTAAGAAAATAAGACAGAATGAATTTTGATAACTTGAAATATATATCGGGAAGTTGTGACCGCGGACTGTCGGCGAAAGGCGTCGGACGGCAGGATCATCAGCTGAACACCTACGACTGGCTGGCAGATGTGCCGGGCAACGTGGACAGCACAGATCTTGTTGAAGTCCAGTTCAAGAACACCCGCAAAGGCTATTATCACAATGTCAACGGACTGGACCTGCATAAGGGAGACCTTGTGGCGGTAGAGTCCAATCCCGGACACGACATAGGTGTCGTCACGCTGACAGGACAGCTTGTGAACCTGCAGGTAAAGAAAGCCAACCTGAAGTCAATAGACGACATCAAGCGCATATACCGCATAGCACGCGAACAGGACATCGCCACATGGAACGATGCCAAGGCACGCGAACACGGCACAATGATTCAGAGCCGCCAGATAGCAAAAGACCTCGGTCTGCAGATGAAGATTGGCGATGTGGAATACCAGGGTGACGGCAACAAGGCCATCTTCTACTATATCGCCGATGAGCGTGTGGATTTCCGCCAGCTCATAAAGGTACTTGCAGATGTCTTCCATGTGCGCATCGAGATGAAGCAGATAGGTGCACGTCAGGAAGCCGGGCGTATAGGAGGCACAGGTCCTTGCGGCAGAGAACTGTGTTGCGCTACATGGATGAAATCGTTCTCCAGCGTCTCCACCAACGCCGCACGCTTTCAGGACATCTCGCTCAATCCGCAGAAACTGGCAGGAATGTGTGCCAAGCTGAAATGCTGTCTCAACTACGAGGTGGACACATATATGGAAGCCGGCAGGAAGATGCCGCCACGTGATGCCATACTGCAGACTCAGGACAGCGACTACTATTTCTTCAAGCAGGACATACTCGCTGGTATCGTGACCTACTCCACCGACAAGCGTCTTGCCGCAAACCTGCAGACAATATCGGTAGAGCGTGCAAGAGAAGTCATCGAGATGAACAAACGCGGCGAGAAGCCTGTAGACCTCAACGATGGAAAGGGTGCTCAGGAAAACAAGGCACATCATACCGACCTTGTGGAAAGCGAGGACATAACACGCTTTGACAAGTCCAAGAAGAAAAAGAAAAGGAAGCCTGCACGCCCAAAGAAAAAAGACAATGGAGGCGAGAAGAATGAGCGTAAAGAAGGAGATAAGGAATAGCCTCAGGATGCTGTTCGTGATTATGTGTCTCATCCTCTTTCCCTCTTCATGCATAGACAAATGCGTATACGACCACTACGAGCACACCACCGTAGGCGGATGGGAGAAGAACGATGCACTGATTTTTGAAATCCCCACACTGAAGGAAAGCGGAAGATATGTCATGTCGCTCGGTCTGAGGACAAGCGAGGCTTACCCTTTCCAGAACCTCAGCCTTGTAGTGGAACAGACCTCCTTTCCCTCAAAGAAGAAGACCGTAGACGTGGTAAACTGCAACATAGCAGACCGTCAAGGCACAATGCTCGGAAACGGAATAACACTCTATCAATACGCCATGCCCGTCAGGAAGAAGTTCCACATGCGGGGAGACAGCCTTCACATCACCGTACGTCACAACATGAAACGTGAGATTCTCCCCGGCATTGTAGATATAGGCATAAGGATAGACAAGGAATGACATTCCTGCAGGCGACACCGTATATCATTATATATATGTGTATACTATTTATCTTTTAGACAAGCAGACATTATTTTCAGAATAGAACTTATAACATTATAATACAAAAATGGCAGAGACAAAGCAAATCAAGACAGCGCTGGTATCCGTATTCCATAAGGACGGACTTGACCAACTACTTGCTAAACTGAATGCAGAAGGAGTAAAGTTCCTTTCCACAGGAGGCACACAGACATTCATCGAGTCACTCGGATATGAGTGTCAGAAAGTCGAGGATGTCACTACATATCCGTCTATCCTCGGAGGCCGTGTGAAAACACTGCATCCTAAAGTCTTCGGAGGCATCCTCGGACGCCGTGACAACGAAGGAGACCAAAAGCAGATGGCACAATACGAGATTCCGGAGATAGACCTCGTCATCGTTGACCTCTATCCTTTCGAGCAGACTGTGGCAAGCGGAGCATCACAGGCAGACATCATCGAGAAGATTGACATCGGCGGCATATCACTTATCCGTGCAGGTGCCAAGAACTTCAAGGATGTAGTCATCATACCGTCAAAAGCTGAATACCAGGTGCTTCTTGACATCATCAACGAGCAGGGTGCCAATACCACGATGGAGCAGCGCCGCATGTTCGCCACACGTGCTTTCGGCGTGTCCTCACACTATGACACAGCTATCCACGGATGGTTTGAGTCTACAAAATAAAATAAACGGAAATCTACAGTACAGCCATACAACAGAAACAGTATTGCCACACTGTACACAACAAATATAACAACAACAGCACAATGGGATTTTTCTCTTTTGTTCAAGAAATAGCAATGGACCTCGGCACAGCCAACACAATCATCATCAGTGATGACAAGATTGTCGTCGATGAGCCGTCGGTCGTTGCGCTTGACCGCCATACGGACAAGATGATAGCCGTCGGCAAGCAAGCAAAGATGATGTACGAGAAGACTCACGACAACATCAAGACAATACGTCCTCTCCGTGACGGTGTCATAGCAGACTTCTCCGCCTGTGAGCAGATGATGCGTGGCCTCATCAAGATGGTTCATTCGGGAAGCAAGCTCTTCTCCCCATCACTGCGCATGGTAATCGGTGTCCCTTCAGGAAGTACCGAAGTGGAGCTCCGCGCAGTACGTGACTCAGCAGAGCATGCCGACGGACGTGATGTCTACCTTATCTTCGAACCTATGGCTGCGGCTATCGGCATCGGCATAGACGTCGAAGCTCCACAGGGCAACATGATTGTAGACATCGGCGGCGGTTCTACCGAGATTGCCGTGATATCACTCGGCGGAATAGTCTCCAACAGTTCCATACGTACAGCAGGAGACGAGCTGACTGCCGACATTCAGGAATACATGGCACGCAAGCACAACGTCAAAGTCTCTGAACGTATGGCCGAGCGTATCAAAATACATGTAGGCTCTGCCCTGACCGACCTCGGCGACGAAGCACCTGAAGACTACACCATCCATGGCCCTGACCGTATCACAGCACTGCCGCTGGAGGTTAAGGTAAGCTACAAGGAGATTGCGGAGTGTATCGACAAGACCATCGCAAAGATAGAGAATGCCGTACTCACAGCACTTGAGAACACACCTCCAGAGCTGTATGCCGACATCGTCACCAACGGTATCTGGCTCACAGGAGGCGGTGCGATGCTCCTCGGACTGAGCAAGCGTCTGGAAGACAAGTTCAAGATTCCATTCCATATTGCAGACGATCCGTTGCACTCCGTTGCCAAAGGCGCAGGCATAGCGTTGAAGAATGTCGACCGCTTCTCGTTCCTTATGAGATAGCAGACATACGATACACGCCGACAGGCCAAGGCTAACATATGAAGTCATACCTTGTCTGCCCACAAGGAAGACAAGTACGGCCTGTGATATATTGCCCCAAAGTTTTTTATAAAATATGCACAACTTATCAGAGTTCCTGCAGAAGTATCACCATTGGTTCATATTTCTGCTACTGGAAGTGGTGTCAATGATTCTGCTGTTCCAGTTCAATGGATACCAAGGCAGTGTATGGTTCACCTCAGCGAACGCCGTATCGGGAAAAGTATACGAAGCCAACGCTGCGGTGAACCAATTCTTCTCATTGTCAAAAATCAATGAGCAGCTCACCCAACGCAACGTGTTGCTCGAGCAAAGGGTACAGCAACTGTCAGAGCAACTGGAAAAGGCGACCGGCGATACCGCCATTGCCTCCAAGCCTATCATGGCAGCCATTGCAGGAAACCGTATCATCCCGGCACGCGTAATCAGCAACACCATCGACAAGCAAGACAATTTCATAACACTTGACAAAGGCTCTGCCGACGGCATAAAGCCCGACATGGGTGTCGTAGGCGGTACTGGTGTCGTAGGCATCGTATACCAGACATCCAAGAACTACAGCATCGTCATCCCTGTATTGTCAAGCCATTCGCGCATCAGTTGTAAAATTCAGGGACGCGGATATTTCGGTTATCTGCACTGGGACGGCAAGTCTCCGCGTCATGCCTTCGTTGACGACATACCGCGTCACGCACATTTCCGTCTCTATGACAATATCGTCACGTCAGGCTACAGCTCGGTATTCCCGCCGGGAATCCTCATAGGAAAGATTATCCATGTCTATAATTCGCCAGACGGACTGTCATACCGCTGCATGGTAGAACTGTCTACCGACTTCGGCAACCTGCGCAATGTCTGTGTCATCGACGACAAAATCATGCGTGAAAGGCTTGATATACAACGCGCCGCAGAAGATTCCATAAAGAACAAAAAAGAATAGCGATGAGTATTGATTTCTTCAAAAGACTGTCCATGATGGTCATGCTGGTGCTTCTGCAGGCACTGGTACTCAACCATATACATGTGTTCGACTGTGCCACGCCGCTATTGTATATCCTCATCGTACTGCAGTTCAGCACCGCCCAGCAACGATGGAGCGCACTCTTGTGGAGCTTCACCACAGGACTCCTCATGGACATATTCTCCAACACTCCAGGCATAGCCGCCGCATCAATGACATTCATCGGCTTCATACAACCGACGATACTCAGGATGTTCCTGTCAAAAGAGAGCATCGAGGCAGAAAGTACGCCGTCATTGAAAGAACTCGGCTGGCTGAAATTCTTCTCATACACATTCATCATAACATTCATATACAGTCTGCTGTTCTGCACACTGGAGGCTTTCTCGTTCTTCAATATCGTCATCTGGGCAGAATCAGTCTGCGGAAGCACAATCATCACACTGCTGATGCTGATAGCCATAGAGAAAATCAGAGAGTAGACATGATAACGATACACAGATACATACTGTAAACAAAGAATGGCAGATCACAGCCTTGACAACAGAAAATACGTAATCGGTGGCATAGCTACGGCTATTGTCATCGTTTATGTCATACGCCTGTTCTTCCTCCAAATCATGAGCGACGACTACCGTAAAAGCGCGGACTCCAATGCCTTCTTCAAGAAGATAGAATATCCGTCGCGCGGTGTCATAACAGACCGCAACGGCAAACTTCTTGTCTACAACGAACCGTCATACGACCTCATGGTCATCATGAATGAGCAGAAAGGGCATATTGACACACTGGAGTTCTGCAAAGCTCTCGGCATAACTCCCGAATTCTACAAGAAGAGGATGGATGAGATAAAAGACCGCAACAAGAACCCTGGTTACTCACGGTTCACACAGCAGGTGTTCATGTCGCAGGTATCCGAACAGGAGTTTGCCGTATTCCAGGAGAAAATGTTTCGGTTCCCGGGATTCTATGTGCAGAAACGTTCTGTCAGGCAATACCATTATCCCTACGCCGCCCATGTCCTCGGAGATGTAGCGGAGGTCTCGCCGGCAGACATAGAGGAAGATGAATATTATCAGGCAGGCGACTATATCGGCAAGCTCGGCATAGAACGCTACTATGAGAAGCAGCTGCGCGGAGAGAAAGGCGTGCAGATACTGCTGCGCGACGTCCACGGAAGAATCAAGGGGAAATACAACAACGGCCAGTATGACCGTCGCCCTGTCCCCGGAAAAGACCTCACGCTGAGCATAGACATCAACCTGCAGGCTCTCGGAGAGAGGCTGCTGGAAGGGAAAATCGGCAGTATCGTCGCCATAGAGCCTTCCACCGGCGAGGTCCTGTGCATGGTATCCTCACCGACATACGACCCGAGGAAGATGGCAGGACGCAACCGCGGAAAGAATCATCTCGCACTCTCACGCAATGTATGGAAGCCCCTGCTCAACCGCTCTATCATGGGACAGTATCCCCCTGGCTCCACGTTCAAGACATCGCAGGCCCTGACCTTCCTCACGGAAGGCGTGCTTTCTCCAGGCACAAGTTTACCGTGTTACCACGGATTCCAGTTCCGCGGTCTCCATGTCGGATGCCACGGACATGCCAGTCCGCTCCCCCTCGTGCCTGCCATATCCACCTCCTGCAACGCCTACTTCTGCTGGGGACTTTACTATATGATAGGCAACAGGAAGAAATACGGGTCGGTGCAGAACGCCATGAACACCTGGCGCGACTATATGGTCTCCATGGGCTTCGGATACAAGCTGGGCATTGACCTGCCGGGAGAGAAGCGCGGACTCATACCTAATGCCGATTTCTACGATAATGCATACAAAGGTTCATGGAACGGTCTTACCATCATCTCCATCTCCATCGGTCAGGGCGAGGTCAACCTGACACCATTGCAGATAGCAAATCTCGGCGCAACAATAGCCAACCGCGGATATTACATCACACCGCATGTCGTGAAACGCGTCAAGGGCGAACCTCTCGACACGGCGTACACAGCAAGACACTACACGAAAGCGTCAAGGGCTGCATACGACTATGTTGTTGCAGGTATGCGTTCAGCTGTGGAAAGAGGTACCTGCCGTGCGGCCAACAGAGGCGACTATCTTGTATGCGGCAAGACGGGTACGGCGCAGAACCGTGGGCATGACCACTCTGTATTCATGGGATTTGCCCCAATGGACAACCCGAAGATTGCCATCAGCGTCTATGTGGAGAACGGAGGTTTCGGTGCAGACTATGGTGTACCAATCGGTTCGCTGATGATGGAACAATACATCAACGGAAAACTCTCCGAGGCGAGCGAAGCACGGGCACGTGACTTCCAGAGCAGGAGAATAGCCTACGGCATGGGCAACCGATGATGTCTGATGTTAAGGAAAGGGAAAACAACAGAACATCCCGCAGTATCGGTCTAATCGACTGATTTCGGGTGACGAAAAGACATTCGCAGATTATCAAAATGAAAGAAGCAAACGGAAAAGGAATCATCGCATCGCTTGACTGGTGGACCATAGGCATCTACCTCGCACTGCTGACATTCGGCTGGCTAAGTGTCTGCGGTGCAAGCTATTCATACGGCGACTCAGACATATTCGACCTCAGCTCACGCTCCGGAATGCAGGTAGTATGGATTGTTACATCCATCTGTCTTGGCTTTGTCATCCTCATGATGGACGACCGCGGCTTCGACACCTTTGCCTTCATCATATATTTCGCGATGCTTCTGCTGCTGTTCGCCACGATATTCAACCCGCACTCGATAAAAGGCTCGCGGTCATGGCTGGTGATAGGCTCATCGCTGAGACTGCAACCTGCCGAGTTCGCGAAGTTCGCCACAGCACTGGCAGTCTCGAAACTCATGTCGACATACGGCTTCAATATCAACCGTACCAAGGACTTTTTCCTCGCCTGTGCCGTCATCGTTACGCCTATGCTCCTTATCATAGGCCAGCGCGAGACGGGTTCGGCACTGGTCTATTCGGCATTCTTCCTCATGCTGTACCGTGAAGGTATGCCGGGCTCCATACTGTTTACAGGCGTAGCCATGGTCATCTATTTCGTCATCGGCATACGCTACGAGGAGGTGGAACTGTTAGGGATGCCGACATCATCGGGCAAGTATCTGGTGCTGCTGCTTGTACATATCTTCACCATCGCCATGGTTCATGTCTATTGCAGGAACAAGGCCCTCGTGACCCATCTTGCTGCGGCAGTGGGCGCAGTGACAGCCATCGCGACACTGTTCTCGAAATTCGTCATACCGTTTGACATCGTGTGGGTGCAGCTCGCCCTGACTGCATACATCATGGGCACACTCCTCTACGAGGGAATGAAGAGCAGCATAAAGAGCTACTTCATGATATTGCTGTTTGCCATCGGTTCCCTGACCTTCTTCTACTCCTCAAGCTATGTCCTCAACAATGTCATGGAGAAACACCAGAAGACACGCATCAATGTGCTGCTCGGACTGGAAAACGACCTCGCAGGTGCCGGATACAACGTCCATCAGGCAGAGATTGCCATCGGTTCGGGCGGCCTGCAGGGCAAGGGATTCCTCAACGGCACACAGACAAAGCTGAAATATGTGCCGGAGCAGGACACCGACTTCATCTTCTGCACCGTCGGCGAGGAGGAGGGATTTCTCGGTTCGGCAGGCGTACTGGTACTCTTCCTGTGTCTCATACTACGACTGATACATGTGGCAGAACGCCAGCCCTTCAAGTTCGGACGGATATACGGCTACTGCGTGCTGAGCATATTCCTCTTCCACCTGTTTATCAATGTCGGGATGGTCTTGGGACTGACGCCTGTCATCGGCATCCCTCTGCCGTTCTTCTCCTACGGAGGCTCGTCGCTTTGGGGATTCACGATACTGCTGTTCATCTTCCTCAGGATAGATGCCGGCAGGAATCTCATAAGGCAATAGACAGGAACCCATAAGACGGCTGATAGGAACCGACAGACAAAGGGTGACACTTCACCTCACAAAAGGTTATCTTTTACCCTGCAAAAGGTCACCATTCACAATGCAAAAGGTCACCCTCCGGAACACGTTGCATGACCGCCAGTATACCGTACAGCTGACATTGGCAACGCCGAACGCCATGCCACACACGGGAAGCATCACCTGCAGACTTACAGAACAACAAAAACAAGAGCAATAATTCAAACTTTTACATATATGGAAAACAATATAACTCCCGTGCTGCTGCTGACGGGCTACCTCGGAAGCGGCAAGACAACACTGCTCAACAGAATCCTCTCAAACAGGAAAGGCATAAAGTTTGCCGTCATCGTAAATGACATCGGCGAAGTGAACATTGACGCCGACCTCATACAGAAGGGCGGTGTCGTAGGACAACAGGACGACTCTCTCGTGCCGTTGCAGAACGGATGCATCTGCTGCACACTGAAGATGGATCTCGTCGAACAGCTGCGCGACCTCCTGAAGACAAGGAAATTCGACTATATCGTCATCGAGGCTTCCGGCATCTGTGAGCCGCAGCCTATTGCACAGACCATCTGCTCCATACCGATGATGGGCGAGGAGTACACCGCCGACGGCGAGGCACGCCTCGACAGCATAGTAAGCGTAGTCGACGCGTTGCGCCTGCGCGACGAGTTCGGCGGCGGACTTGACCTCACCAAGCAGAACATCGGGGAGGAGGATATAGAGAATCTCGTCATCCAGCAGATAGAATTCTGCAACATAATCCTGCTGAACAAGGCAAGCGAGGTCACTCCGCAGGAGCTCGGCCGTATACGCGAGATACTGCATACCCTGCAACCTAAAGCGGAGATAATAGACTGCGACTTCTGTAATGTAGACCTTGACAAACTGCTCCATACAGACATGTTCGACTTCAACACCCTCGCCGCCTCCCCTACTTGGGTGCAGGAGGTGGAGAAACATCTTGACGAGATGGAGGACAACGACAATGAGGACGAGCATGAACATCACCATCATCATCACGGGGAGCACGAGCACCATTGCCATGAAGCCCACGAGCACCACCATGATGAGGACCATGAGCACAACTGTCATGAGCACCATCATCACCATGACGAGGAGCATGGACATCATCATGAGCACCATCACCACCACGGACCTGGATGCACATGCGGACATTGCCACCACAACGAGGAGACAGGAGAGGCAGAAGAGTACGGCATAGGCACATTCGTCTACTACGCGCGACAGCCGTTCTCCATTACAGAGTTCGACCAGTTCGTGGCGCGCAAATGGCCGAAATCCATCATCCGCGCCAAAGGCATCTGCTATTTCCATGACGAGGAGGACACATGCTACGTCTTTGAACAGGCCGGCAAACAGGTGTCTCTGCGCAACGCCGGACAGTGGTACGCCACAATGCCTGCGGACGACCTGAAGACTTTCCTTGCCGACAACCCAGGCGTCATGCGCGACTGGGACGAGAGATACGGTGACCGTATGCAGAAACTCGTCTTCATAGGCCAGCACATGAACCGTAAAGAGATTACAGATATGCTTGACGCCTGTCTGGTGAAGGCATAAGACTATAACGACCGATGCCGGCCTTCCTGCAAGCAGGAGGCTGGCATCGAATGCAAAAAAGAGCATAATAATGGATTTCTCCGAGAAAGATATATTCCACCGTGCAGAACGGTTGCTTGGCGCAACGGCCATGGAACGCATACAGAAAGCCAAGGTCATCATCTTCGGTGTAGGAGGCGTCGGCTCCTGGTGTGCCGAAAGCCTTGTGCGCTCTGGTGTCAAGCATCTTACAATAGTTGACCCTGACTGCATTGCTGTGACAAACATCAACCGCCAACTTATGGCCACGACACGAACCGTCGGCCAGCCGAAGGTGAAGGTTTTGGCGGAAAGACTGCTTGAAATAAGTCCTGACGCAGAGATTACTCCGCTGCAGACTACTTACAGCAAGGAGACTATGGATAGTTTCCGTCTCGAAGATTACGACTATATCATAGACTGCATCGACTCTCTCAAAGACAAGATACAGCTCATAGTCCATGCCACGGGCATAAACTGCAGTGAGGAGTCTGCAGCGAATGATGCCAAAAGTATAAAAAACATTGATTATAGTCGGGACGATTCTGCAGCGAATAATACAGCGAATGACACATGCAACAACACGGACACCGCCCGAAAATATCCAGTATTCTTCTCTTCCATGGGAGCTGCACTGCGCATTGATCCACAGAAAATAAAAGTAACCGAATTCTGGAAAGTAAGAAACGACACCCTCGGGTCGTTGCTCCGTAAACGCATGCGTCAGAAAAAACTGATGCCGAAGCGCAAGTTCCTATGCGTCTATAGTGAAGAACTGCCTATGGAAAACCAAGGATTCACGGACGAGACCTGCGACTACAAAGCCGTAATCAACGGTTCTCTGCACCATATCACCGGTATCTTCGGCTTCACGCTTGCCGGTCTCGTGATATCAGACATAAAGACAGCGTTGACATCCTATGACAGAAACCGACTCTGATTACATATTGAATAAAACATAAAGACCGAAAACATGAACGAACTTCTATTAGGATTGACAGTTCCTGTGGTGGGCACAGTCCTCGGAGCAGCCTGCGTCTATCTTATTAGAGACTCCTTTCCTCCACTTGCAAAAAAGCTATTCATGGGCTTCACAGCCGGAGTGATGATTGCCGCAGCCGTATGGTCTTTGCTGATACCATCCATGGAAATGACTGACGGAACAGGACTTCATAAGATTTTCCCTGCCGCTACAGGATTCATCGTTGGAGTGGTATTTCTTCTTCTCATGGACTATGTCATACCACATCAGCACGAGAGTGACGCATCCAGCGAGGGGGTGTCCTGCCAAATGACGCGTACATGGAAACTTGTGCTCGCTATCATTCTGCACAATATCCCGGAAGGTATGGCTATCGGTACAGCATTTGCTGCCGTACTCGAAGGGAATGCCTATCTTTCGACAACGGGAGCACTGGCTCTCTCTATCGGCATCGCGATACAGAATTTTCCCGAAGGAGCTATTGTATCACTTCCTCTGAAAGATGCCGGCAACTCCAAAAACAAGGCATTTCTCATAGGCGTATTCAGTGCTATAGTGCAGCCTGCTGCCGCCATACTTACCATCATGCTCGCCTCTGTTGTTGTGCCTCTCATGCCATTTATGCTCGCATTTGCCGCTGGAGCCATGCTCTATGTTGTTGTAGAGGATCTTATTCCTACATCTGCCCAAGGTACACACTCCAACCTTGGTCCTATAGGCTTTGCCATAGGATTCCTACTGATGATTATCCTCGATGCGGCCTTGAACTGATGGGATGCAAACCACTCCAGACGTTATCATGCCATTATCTTATGCCACATTTTTATCGGTTCCCCTGCTTTTCTTGTTATCAAAAGGATAGTCTTAATCCCAAGAATATCCTTTTATTGTATATATTCCATCTTTTATCTTTTGAATTGAGTCGTTTATTATCTTATTAACTTTCACGCGCAGTTCAGCCGAGTCTCCCATGAACTGTCTCTGCGGTATATGTGCCCTGACCGTGATATTGCTTTTGTTAGTCAGGGCAAGTCCCTTCCACTTCTCCGCCTCAGCAGGCAGTTCCTTCGGAAGTTTGCCTTTGCCCTTGATGCCGGCAAGCGAATAGACCATGTGCCAGGCATACTTGCGCATGCGCTCTGTGACAGTGGGATGTGTGGTGATGTCACCACCGTCATTGTGGATGGCGGCATAAGGGACAGGGTCTTCGATGGTGACTTGTCCCGGAGAGGTTGATGCCTGGAGGGAACGCATAAGATGATTGCGTCTGGAGGTGAGCGGTCCGTATTTTGCATCCGGGGAGTTGCTCTCCTGTCTGCGTGTGCGCTTCCACGGGTGTAGCCCGTTGTCAAGCCAGCCACCATCACGGAAGTTCTGTTTGAAATGGTTTACAGCCACAACCCCGACCTTTCGAGGCAGCCTGTCATGAACTTTCCTTGATGATGTCATCCTTGGCTTTCATGACCAGTTTTTCTATGTCTCTTGCGTCCATAGGCATTACTTAGGCATAGCAGTGAAGAGTGCCATCTCACGGAAGTAGTCAGCATCTTTGTTGACCTGCTTTGTGTTTATCCAGTGTTTGATCTGCTTCATGGAAATGACTGTTGGTTTGCCCTTGAAGTTGAGCACTAAGAACTTGCGGCGTTGCTCATTGGCGAGCTGTTGAGCCTGCTTGATGGCTTTCTTCTTTCTGACGTTGAAGAGCCAATTTTTGAAGAAAATGATATTTTTCCCCATGTTTTGTTTGTTATTTGAAAATATTTATCTATCTTTGTGTCATAATCACGGGGTTAGCCATTTGAAAAACAATGGACCTCGCTTACTGCCTCCTTCGGGGGGCTTTTTTATATGTCATATTCTATCAGTTCATTCCGTCCTTTTATAACGCAAACGACATGCTTCAAGTCCTTATCAAGTAACAGTCCGTCATTGGTTCTAAAATGCCTGAAATAATTGATAGACTTTTTCATTTTTCGCTCATCAAATAGTTTCGGATTATGGAAGTAGAAGCACATGGTGTCTGCATGTTCTGTGACATCAGGTCTTGCATTGTATTTCTTTACTTGCTTGTTCTTTGAAATCATCGAAGAACTATACCAGCCATGACCTGTAATTGAACGTATATCCATCATACGACCGTCTAACCTCATGTCAAGAGCTGCAAGCCTATTACCGCCCATTTTCTTTGACTCATCACATAGAATAACAGTGCGTCCCAGTTTGAACAAAGCGTCCTAGCCCTGTCGGTCAAGATCTGAAGATGT
>JAIDEM010000100.1 GCA_029054825.1 Prevotella sp.
CCGGCAACCGTGACGGTTTCGGACGCAGGGACGGTCGTCGTGACGGCAATGGCTACGGCGACAGAAAGCCGGCGCGCCCTCGTCGCGAAGGTGCCGGACGTGGTTTCGCTGACAGAAAGAAGATGTTTGGAAAGGATTGATTTATGAAACGCATTATTCTGGCAATGGCAATGGCTGTGGCAACAATGGGCGTCAGCGCGCAGCAGAAACAGTTCACACTTGAGGACCTGAACTTCGGAGGCAGGAATTACAGGCAGATGTCACCCAAGAGCCTCCGCCTTTGGTGGGACGGTAACAAACTCGTGAACAGTGACACCTTGGGTAAGCCTAAAGGATATCCTCAGGTGTTCTCGCGTGAACATAATATATATGTGCAGACATCTGTGGGCAGCGAGCCGCAGCGTGTTACGGACGACGGCAATCGTCAGCGTGTCTATGGCGAGGCTGTACACCGAAACGAGTTCGGAATAAACAACGGCATATTCCTCTCTCCCGACAAGTCGCGTTTCGCCTTCTACCGCATGGATCAGTCCATGGTTACCGATTATCCGCAGGTGAACACCTTTGAGCGTGTGGCAACCCTTGAACCTGACGCTTATCCTATGGCAGGAATGAAGAGCCATAAGGTCACTGTCGGTGTCTATGATATAGCTTCGGGCAAGACAGTGTGGCTGGATCTGGGCGATGTCACGGACCGTTACTTCACGAATATATGCTGGGCGCCTGACGGCAAGACGGTTTACCTCTTTGAAGTGAACCGCGACCAGACGGACACTTCGCTTGATGTATATGATGCAGCGACAGGAAAGAAGCTGAGGACGCTGTATACGGAGCATAGCGACAAGTATGTGGAGCCGCAGCATCCTGTGGCTTTCCTGCCTTGGGATGCCGGGAAATTCATCCTCTGGAGCGAGAGGGACGGATATAATCACCTGTATCTGTACAATACGGACGGCAAACTTCTGCGCCAGTTGACACAGGGAAAGTATGTCGATCAGGAGATTATCGGCTTCTGCCCAAAGACAAAATCGGTCATCATACGTTCCAATGAGCTCCATCCTCTGCAGAGCAATATCTTCGCTCTCTCCATGAACGGCAAACGCACTCTCCTTGACAACGGCAAGGGTGTGCATAGGGGAATACTCTCGGATGATGGCACACAGCTTGTAGATGTCTACTCCACGCCTGATATTCCACGCTCTTATGATATAATAAATACGGTGAAGAAGACCCGTAAGGAGTATTTTACAGCTCCTGACCCTTGGGAAGGATATGCCGTGCCGACATACAAGAGCGGTTCGATAAAGGCTGCCGATGGTGTCACAGACCTGTACTATCGCCTTGTATTGCCACCCGATTTTGACGAGACGAAGAAATATCCTACTGTTGTCTATGTCTATGGAGGTCCTCATGCCCATAATGTCGATGCCTCATGGCACTGGGCTTCACGCTCCTGGGAGACATACATGGCGCAGAAAGGATATGTACTTTTCATCCTGGACAACCGTGGTTCGGAAAACCGCGGAAGGGATTTCGAGCAGGCTACATTCAGGAATCTCGGTCAGGAGGAGATGAAAGACCAGATGAAGGGTGTCGAATTCCTCAAGACACTCCCTTATGTCGATATGGACAGGCTCGGCGTTCACGGCTGGAGCTTTGGCGGATTCATGACGACATCGCTGATGACGACATATCCTGACGTCTTCAAGGTGGGTGTCGCTGGCGGACCTGTGATAGACTGGAAATGGTACGAGGTGATGTATGGCGAGCGGTATATGGACACTCCCGAGAGTAATCCGGAGGGCTATGCACGTACATCCTTGCTCGCAAAGGCGAAGAATCTGAAAGGCAAATTGCAGATAATCATCGGAATGAACGACCCTACTGTAGTGCCGCAGCACGCCCTGCAGTTCCTTGATGCCTGCATAAAGGCAGGTACACAGCCAGACTTCTTCGTGTATCCTGGCGAGGGACACAATATGATGGGACACTCTTCCGTGCATCTGCATGAGCGAATAACCCAGTATTTCGAGGATTATCTGAAATGATTGCCATACGCTTGTGGCTCCTTACGGCAGACATTCGTGTCTTGTGGCGATATGAAAAAATGAAACCTTTTTAACAATATGAATATACTTTTATTAGGCTCTGGCGGCCGCGAGCACGCCATCGGATGGAAGATTGCGCAGAGCGCAAAGTGTGACAAACTGTTCATTGCACCGGGCAATGTCGGCACTGACGGCGTAGGAGGCAAGGGCGTGAATGTCGATATGCGGGCAGATGACTTTGAAGCCATAAAGCAGTTTGTAGTCGAGCATGATGTGGCAATGGTCGTTGTCGGTCCTGAAGATCCGTTGGTAAAGGGCGTTTATGACGACCTGAAGAACGATACAC
>JAIDEM010000101.1 GCA_029054825.1 Prevotella sp.
GTTGCAAAGGCTTTCAATACCTTCGGGACGAGGAAACGCAGCACCCTGCAAATCCGACGAACAACATATAATAAAGCAATGGAATATAACTTCAGAGAAATCGAAAGAAAATGGCAGGCGGAATGGGTGAAGAACAAAACCTACAAAGTCTGCGAGGATGAAAGCAAGAAGAAATACTACGTGCTCAACATGTTCCCTTACCCTTCGGGCGCAGGCTTGCATGTGGGACATCCGCTCGGATATATAGCCAGCGACATCTACGCGCGCTTCAAGCGCCTGCAGGGATATAATGTGCTCAACCCTATGGGATACGACGCCTACGGACTTCCGGCGGAGCAGTATGCCATACAGACGGGACAGCATCCAGAGAAGACTACCAACGACAATATCAGCCGCTACCGCAAGCAGCTCGACAAGATAGGATTCTGCTTCGACTGGGACCGCGAGATACGCACCTGCTCGCCGGACTACTACCACTGGACACAGTGGGCTTTCCAGAAAATGTTCGACAGCTACTACTGTAACGACACGAAGCAGGCACGCCCTGTAAAGGAACTCGTGGAGGCTTTTGCCAAAAACGGCAGTGAAGGTCTCAACGCCGCATGCAGCGAGGAGCTCCGCTTCTCTGCCGAGGAGTGGAACTCCATGACGGAGAAGGAGCAGGCTGACGTGCTCATGAACTACCGCATAGCCTTCATGGGCGAGACGATGGTCAACTGGTGTGCCGGCCTCGGCACAGTGCTCGCCAACGATGAGGTTGTCGACGGAGTATCTGTCCGCGGCGGCTTCCCTGTAGAGCAGAAGAAGATGCGCCAGTGGTGTCTCCGCGTCTCGGCATACAGCCAGCGCCTCCTCGACGGCCTCGACACTGTGGAGTGGAGCGAATCGATAAAGGAGACACAGCGCAACTGGATAGGACGCTCGGAAGGTACGGAAGTGCTCATAAAGGTGGACGGAACGGACAAGGACTTCACCATCTTCACCACGAGAGCCGACACGATGTTCGGCGTGACATTCTTTGTCCTCGCGCCTGAATCGGAACTTGTCGACATGGTCACCACACCTGACCAGCGAGCAGCCGTGGACGAGTATGTCAAGTATGTCAAGGGACGCACGGAGCGCGAGCGCATGATAGACCATACCGTCACAGGAGTCTTCTCCGGAGCATACGGCATAAACCCTATTACCGGCGACAAGTGCCCGATATACATCTCCGAGTATGTCCTCGCAGGATACGGCACAGGAGCCATCATGGCCGTCCCTGCCCATGACTCCCGCGACTACGCCTTCGCAAAGCATTTCAACCTCCCTGTCATACCGCTCGTAGAGGGTGCCGATGTCAGCGAGGAGAGCTACGACGCCAAGGAAGGCATCGTGATGAACTCGCCTGTGGAGGGCAAGGAGGCATACAAGGGCTTCTCTCTCAACGGCATGACGATAAAGGAGGCCATCGCCGCCACCAAGCAGTTTGTGGAGAAGGAAGGCCTCGGACGCGTGAAGGTCAACTACCGCCTCCGCGACGCCATCTTCTCACGCCAGCGCTACTGGGGCGAACCGTTCCCGGTATATTACAAGAACGGCATCCCTACGATGATTCCCGAGGAGTGTCTCCCTGTAGAGCTTCCGCAGGTGGACAAGTTCCTGCCTACCGAAACGGGCGAGCCGCCTCTCGGCAACGCACAGCTATGGGCATGGGACGAGAAGGAGAGGAAAATCGTGGACAAGGCCCTCGTGGACGAAAAGACTGTGTTCCCTATCGAGCTGTATACCATGCCGGGCTTCGCAGGCTCCTCTGCCTACTACCTCAGATACATGGACCCTCACAACGGCGAGAGCCTCGTGAGCGGGAAGACCGCGGCATACTGGCAGAATGTAGACCTCTATGTCGGAGGTTCGGAACACGCCACAGGCCACCTCATATACTCACGCTTCTGGAACAAGTTCCTCTTCGACCTCGGCATATCAAAAAAAGACGAGCCTTTCCAGAAGCTCGTCAATCAGGGCATGATACAGGGACGCTCAAACTTCGTCTACCGTATCAAGGATACAAATACTTTCGTCTCCCTCGACAAGAAAGAGGGACTTGACGTCACGCCTATCCATGTAGACGTGAACATCGTCTCAGCCGACATCCTCGACATCGAGGCGTTCAAGGCATGGCGTCCGGAATACAACGATGCCGAGTTCATCCTCAACGACGAGGGCAAGTATGTCTGCGGCTGGGCTGTGGAGAAGATGTCCAAGTCCATGTACAACGTCGTAAACCCGGACATGATAGTAGAGAAATACGGTGCCGACACGCTCCGCCTCTATGAGATGTTCCTCGGCCCTGTAGAGCAGTCTAAACCATGGGACACCAACGGCATAGACGGCTGCCACCGCTTCCTGAAGAAGTTCTGGGGACTCTTCTACGACCGTGACGGCAACTTCCTCCCTGACGCCGGTGCAAAGGCAACGGCAGAGCAGGAGAAGGCACTGCACAAGCTCATAAAGAAGGTGACACAGGACATAGCACAGTTCTCTTACAACACCTCCATCGCCGCCTTCATGATCGCCGTCGGCGAGCTCTCGAAGTGTCGTGACAAGGCTGTCCTAAAGGACCTCGTCGTGCTCATCGCGCCGTTTGCCCCGCATATCGCCGAAGAGCTCTGGGCAGCCCTCGGAGAGACTGGCTCCGTCTGCGACGCCCACTGGCCTGAATGGGACGAGAAGAAGATGGTCGACTCTGAGATAACCATGCCTGTACAGTTCTGCGGAAAGACACGCTTCACCATACAGCTCCCTGCCGGCATCTCAAAGGAAGAGGCAGAGAAGGCCGCCCTTGCCGACGAGCGCACAGCACGCTATACCGACGGCAAGCAGATAGTGAAGATCATCGTCGTTCCGGGAAGAATAATAAATATTGTTGTAAAATAAGGTTTTCGGGTTGTAGGTTATGGGTATAGACTATATATACCATATTGGCTGTCACGGATATGACCTATAACCCGAAACCTCTAACCTACAACCCACAACCAAGAAGAAAAATGCTTGACAAGAAAGTATTAGACAGGAAGAGGCTCTTCAAGGAAGTACGCGACTACTTCATGGTCTCCGTCGGCACACTGATATACTCCATCGGAGTAGTGCTCTTCATGCTCCCCTACCAGTTGACTACAGGCGGCGTGGCAGGTATTTCCTCACTCATACTCTATGCCACAGGACTGGAATTCCAGGTGAGCTACGCCGCACTGAACATCCTGTTCCTTGTCTGCGCGGCAAGAATCGTGGGACTGAACTTCTGCATAAAGTCCCTCTTCGGCTTCGGAAGCATCACGATGTGGATCTCGCTGCTGCAGCCCCTGTGCGAAGACCCTGTCACACACCAGCTGCCGCAGCTCCTCGGTAACGAGCTTTTCATGGCCTGCGTCCTCTCGGGCATACTCGAAGGCATCGGACTCGGCATCTGCTTCTACCATAACGGCTCCACGGGAGGGACAGACATCATCATCGCCGCCATAAACAAATACAAGGACATATCCCTGGGACAGATAATGATGTTCTGCGACATCATCGTCGTCTCCAGCAGCTACCTCATCTTCCAGGATCCGCAGCGCGTCATCTTCGGCTTCATCCTCCTCATCGTGGCAGCCATGACGCTCGACTACTTCACACGCAAGCTCTGCCAGGCAGTGGAGTTCAAGGTGTTCTCACGAAACTACTCCGCCATAGCCGACCGCATAGCGAAGGAAGGCTTCGGCGTGACAGTCCTCTCAGGCGAAGGCTGGTATACGAAGTCGGAACGCAATGTCGTGACTTGCGTATGCAGCAAGCGCTACGCAGAGAAGATCATGCGCGCCATACAGTCCGTGGACCCATTCTGCTTCGTCTCCGTGACAAGCGTCCTCGGAGTCTACGGCGAGGGATTCAGCAACATGAAAGTGAAAGTGAAGAAGCAGAAACCCATCATCGTCTTCGCCACAAACAACAAGAACAAGCTCTCGGAGGTGCGCAGCATACTCGGCGACAGGTTTGAGGTGCGCTCGCTGAAGGATGTCGGATGCAACGCCGAACTCCCTGAGACACACGACACACTCGAAGACAACGCCATGGAGAAGGCGCGCTACATAAACCATTACTACGGCTTCGACTGCTTCGCCGACGATACAGGCCTGGAAGTGGAAGCACTCGGCGGTGCACCAGGTGTCTACTCAGCACGCTACGCCAATATCCCTGACGACGAATACAGCGACCCAGAGGCAGGCAATGACCATGACTCGGAGGCAAACATGCGCAAGCTCCTCCACAAGCTCGACGGCAACGACAACCGCAAGGCACGCTTCCGCACATCGATAGCCCTGATATACCAAGGCAAGGAACATTTCTTCGAAGGCACCGTCAACGGCTCCATCCTCACGGAAAAGCATGGGACGGAAGGCTTCGGCTACGACCCGATATTCATGCCCGAAGGATACGACAAGTCCTTTGCCGAACTCGGGTCAGACATCAAGAACCATATCTCCCACCGTGCCCTGGCGACAGAAAAGCTCGCTGCCTTCCTGCTCGGAAGCAAAGGCGGGAAAGACAAAACAAAAGACCGATGATTACAGCGTCAGTAGTAACATACGACCATCACTTACTTGATATCGAACCGGTGTTGCGAAGCCTCTTCGCCTCGCCTGTCGATGTCATCTACATCATAGACCATTCGGAACACATGTTCCAGCTCGAGGCAGAGCTGAAGCAGTTTGCCGAAAGGGTTCTCTCCGGCGAACCGGAACTCATCAAGCGCGTGGCGGCAGGCATGAAGCTCATATACTTCCGCCATGACAACAACGGCTACGGCGGCGGACACAACTTCGCCATGAAGAAGGCCGTGAGCATAGGCAGCGAATACCATCTCGTGGTGAATCCCGATATATGGTTCGGACCGCGCGTGATACCCGAACTGAAAGAGTATATGGACAAGCACAAGGACGTGGGACAGATGATGCCCAAGGTCCTTTATCCCAACGGCGAGATACAGCGCCTGGCGAAGATGCTCCCTACCCCGTTCGACATGTTCGGGAGACTATGCCTCCCGAAATTTATCATAAACAAGCGCAACCGCCGCTTCGAACTCGAATATTCGGGTTTCAACATGGTGCTCAACGTGCCGTTCCTCTCAGGCTGCTTCATGTTCTTCCGCATGTCGGCGATACAGGAAATAAAGATGTTCGACGAGCACTTCTTCCTCTACGGCGAGGACATCGACATCTCACGGCGCATGAACGAAAGGTATAAGACCATCTACTACCCCAAAGTCCCCGTATACCATAAGTTCAGCCGCGGCTCAAGACACAGCCTGCATCTCCTCATGGTACATATCCACAGCATCTGCAAATACTTCAACAAGTGGGGCTGGTTCAAGGACGAGAAACGCACCGCCATAAACAAAGCCCTCCAGGAACAGATAGACAAGGGAGGAATTTAGAATACGGTCTCACGGTTATGAGGGTTTGCGGTTATACGGTCTCATTGTTATGAGGTCATACGGATTCAGGGCTATATCCCAATCCACATAACGACTATAACCACTATTGCGACTATAGCTTCTATCTCCGCACAACCGTAAAAAACCGTATAACCGCACAACCGTAAAAAAAAGCCGTAAAAACCGTATAACCGCACAAAACATGAAACACCTCATCCTCTCCATCCTCACCCTCCTCTCCCTCACGGCGGCAGCCGAGAGAATAGGGGCATGGACACTCTTCCCGAGCTACTACGGCATAACGCAGGTAGCACCGGCAGGCACCGACATCTTCGTACTCGCCTCCGGAAACCTCTACTCATTCCACCCTGCCGACAACAGCCTCACGACATACTATAAGGACGACCCGATGTCTGACCTCGACGGAGGATGCCTGTCGAGTAACGACATACGGCAGATAGCATGGTGCGGAGACGCCGGAAGACTGATTGTCGCCTACGTCAACCAGAAGATAGACCTCCTCACTGTCGACAAGGATGTCACGACATTCACCGACCTCGCCGACAAGCAGATGACAGGCGACAAGAATATATATAATATATGTGTCTACGGACAGCACGCATATATCTGCACAGGCTTCGGCATAATAAACTTCGATGTCCGCAACGAGCATGTCATAGACACATACAACCTCGGACAGAAGGTCAGCGACACACACGTGACCTCAACGCATATCTACGCCCTCACAGACAACGGCGTGGCGAAAGCACCGCTCTCAGGAAACCTCCTCGACCCTAACTCGTGGAGCACGACAGGAGAACTGTGGACTGACCTCAAGCCGTCGCAAGACCTCTCCAACGACTACGGCACGCTCTTCCGCGACAGCCGCAACTCCTGCTACTGGGGCAACGACCCTGATGGACGCCTCGCACGTTACGAATACGATGAGGATGGCACACTGCAGCAGAAAGGGGGAGGCGTAGTGCCAGACGGTCCGCAGTCAGACAACTTCTGGCGCCTGTACCTCCACGACGGACGGCTCTTCGCCACATGCGGAAACCTCAGCTACGGCTTCTCGGGAAAGATACCGGGATGCGTGCAGATATACGACGGCAACTCATGGGACGTGCTCGCCTCTCCGGGGAAGATGACAGGATACGACTATGTCGACGCCAACTGCATGGCTTTCGACCCTCTCGACAGAAACCATTTCTGGGTAGGTGCGGCATCGGGCCTCTACGAGTATTCGGGCTACAAGCCTGTAAAGGCGCATACCCCTGCCAACAGTGCTCTCACAGGCATGTACAACTACGAGGAGGGACGCTCCAATGTCTGCTCCATGACCTACGACCGCGACAACACGCTGTGGGTCATGAACGGCTGGTGTGACACGCCCCTCGTGCAGTTCTCACGCGACGGTAGCTCACGCAATTTCCCTCAGCAGGGCATATCCCTCGAGAATCTCTACAACGTCGATGCCCAGAGCGCATTCATAAGTCCTACGAACGGCTACCTGTGGTGGAACAACAACGAGTGGGACAAGACCGCCGTCTTCCGCTACGACTGGCGCAACAATACCCTCCTGCCATTCACCTCCTTCATGAACCAGGACGGCTCCACAATCTCCCATCACCAGATATTCGACCTCACCGAGGACAAGGACGGCAATATCTGGGTGGCGTCCGACGGCGGACCATTCTACCTCTCACGCTCGGCGGCAAGGACGGAGACGGCAGACAATGTGGCGTTCGTGCAGCATAAGGTACCGCGAAATGACGGCACGAACTACGCCGACTACCTCCTCGACGGCATCCCCGTGAGGACGATAGCCATAGACGCCGCAAACCGCAAGTGGATAGGTACGGCGACGACAGGCGTATATCTCATCAGCAGCGACAACAACACGGAACTGCACCATTTCTCGACAGAAAATTCCCCGATACCCTCCGACCTCATCTACGATATCATCATAGACAGCGAGACGGGAATCGTCTATATCGCCACAGACAAAGGCCTCTGCACATACCAAGGAGATATCAGCGACGCCAACGCTGAGGAGATGTCGAAGGAGACGGCATGGGCATATCCCAATCCTGTCACTCCCGAATATACAGGCATGATCACCGTCACTGGGCTCACTCCTGGAGCACAGGTGAAAATCCTCACATCATCGGGACAGCTCGTCAATGAGGGCATCTGTCAGGGCGGCTCCTACCTTTGGGACGGATGCGACACAAGAGGACGCAAGGTCGCCTCTGGCGTATATATGGTGAACGCCGCCACTCCCGAAGGTGAGAAGGGTATAGTGACAAAGATTGCGATTGTGAGATGATGGGATGGTTGTGGGTTTTAGGTTGTGGGTTTTAGGTCTTTTATAGCCGGAATAGAGGCTATACAACCCACAACCTAAAACCTATAACCCATAACCTAAAACCGGACACCATGCGAATAGAATACTTCGACCTCGCCAAAGGACTATGCATCAGCCTTGTCGTGCTCAACCACCTGCAAGGCGCATACGGCGTGGAGCTGCCCACCGACAGCTACCTCACGCTGATAAGGATGCCACTGTACTTCTTCCTGTCGGGATTCTTCTTCAAGGACTACGGCGGGATAGCGGCGTTCACAGCAAAGAAGACCGACAGACTCCTCATACCATTTCTCTTCTTCTATATCACCACATCGGTGCTCCTGCCGACAATACTCACCAACACCCTCGGCATGCACTTCAACACCGCCAAGGAAGGATGGGCGACACTGTGGGCGTTCCTCATGCCCGACGCCAGATACCCCAACATGCCACTGTGGTTCCTGTGGGCACTCTTCTGCGGCAACCTCCTGTTCTACGCCATGAGGAAAGCCGTGAAAGCCGACTGGGCAGTGCTCCTCCTCGCCTGCCTCATGGGAAGCATCTTCTCCACAGACCACGCCATACCCCTGCCGGCATCCATAGACAGGATGCTCTCATACATGCCCTTTTTCATCACCGGACATATCTTCCGCAGCCACGACATGCAGGCATGGCTCACACCGAAAGTCCTGACGGCAACAGCCATCATATACGCCGCAACGGGATGGCACCACGCCGAGACACCAGTCCTTCAGGCCATGCAATGCTACATCACAGGCCTCTGCGGCATACTCTGCCTCATAGCCCTCTGCATGCACACGGGACGCCTGCCATACTTCTCATACATAGGACGATACAGCATCATGGTACTCGTTACCCACGAACCGCTGATACGTGCCCTCCTGCCGCTAGACATGGGACTGTGGACATCGTTCCTCGTCATCATGATGCTCTACCCTCTCGTAATACCGCTCATGAAGCGCTTCCTGCCGCATGTCACGGCACAGAAAGACGTATTGACAGTTTTACGGTTAGGCGGTTAGGCGGTTATTCCTACTATCACCGCACAACCGTATCACCGCACAGAACCGCCAGTAGCATCTCACCACAAGTGTATGGACGCACCACGGTACGTCCCTACAGTTTACTCAATATTCTAACAAAAAACTGTATAACCGCACAACCGTATAACCGCACCCAACAATGCGCCTCATGATAACCATACTCCTCATAGCCATCGCCGCCGCCCTCCATGCACAGGATGATGGCGTACAGCAGACATCACCAACATTCGTCCCCACGATGAAAGTCGGCAAGGTGCTCCTTGACGGCGACTCGGTACAGTACATGGAACTCAACAAGGTCTACTGCTACCCTCCCAAACAATTCAAGAACGACAAGGAGCGGAAACGCTACACACGCATGATGTACAACGTGAAGAAAGTGCTTCCTATAGCCAAGGAGGTACGGCATATCATGCTCGAGACATACGAGTATATGCAGACCCTCCCCAACAAGAAAGCACGCGACGAACATCTCAAACGCGTGGAACGCGGCGTGAAGGAGCAGTACACACCACGCATGAAGAAGCTGACCCTCACACAGGGCAAGCTCCTCATAAAGCTCGTCTACCGCGAATGCAATTCCTCGGGATACGACCTCATCAACGCCTTCATAGGACCGCTGAAGGCCGGACTCTACCAAGTGTTCGCCTGGACCTTCGGCGCCTCGCTGAAGAAGACGTACGACCCGCTGCACAATGCCGAGGATGCCGACATAGAGCGCTGCGCACGCCTCGTGGAGTCAGGGCAGATGTAGATTTGCGGTTTTTGCGGTTGAACAGTTAGACGGTTTTCCGGTTATAGCCAGAATAGAAAAAAATAGTAGCGATAGAAATTATATGGTCTATTGCTACTATTTTTATTATCATTACTGTTTTTTTACTCTCTTATGACATGCAGCTTGTGACGCCTATCGATGTGCCTACGGCTGTGAGAATGGCCACGACAAGCTGGATGATGTATTTTACTGTCTCTTTCTTTGTCATTGGTTTCAGATGGTTAAATTGGTTATGGGTTGTAGGTTTTAGGTCATAGGTTTACAGCTTCTATATCGGCTACTATGGCTATTTCAGCTATCACCACCAAAAACCATAACCTACAGCCCTAAAGAAATCACTCACTCTCCTGCACTGCGTTGTTCTCAGGCACCTTCGTACATTTGGTGCCGTAGGTGAGGGCGGAAATCATCTTGCCCGAATTGGTATCCTTCTGCTTCGCAGGGAGGAAAAGCACCTTCGTGCCGACGATGTTCTTCTGCACAGAGAACTGCTCGAGGCTCACGGCACCGCTGCTGCGGAGCGAGATCTTGAACGTCCCGAGACCGTCGAGCTTCACGGCATAGGAATTCTGGAGCTGGGTCTTTATCTCATAGACAAGGGCCTCTATGCAGGCCTTGACATCGGCCTTGGTGAGCGTACACTTCTCCTCTATCCTCTCGGCAATCTTGTCGGTGGACACGGTGTTTACGATGACGGCGTTGGCATACCACTTGTTGTTTGCAGTGTCGACACGACCGTCGGAATACTTTCTCTCGAGTTTCTTGATTTTGTAAAGTACTGGCATAGTTTGTTAGTTGTTTAGTTTGTTAATTGTTTAGAAATTAGTTGGTTGGTTTTGGATTTTGGGGTTGTTGGTTTTGGTTTAATAGCCTATATAGAAGCAATAGCCAACTCATAACCTACACAACCCTCCTCGCCTTTGCCGACGTCTCAGGCATCTCATAGTGCATGAAACACTGTCTCCGCTGACGCTCTATGCTGTAGGAGACATGAAGCCACTGAGCGTTGTCGCGTCGCCGGCATTCGTAGATGAGTTGGTCGTAAGGGAGCGTGTCGCGGATGAAGTCGAACATCTTCCTGCCCACCTCAGCATTGGGGACAAAGATGTCGGCAGCCTCGCCGTAAAGATGCTGTGAGAATTCCGCGCCGCCGACAGCCTCATTGACGCGCTTCGAACGGAAGGCACTTGTGATGCGGATGACGCCGAAGCGGCGACGCAGGGGTTCGAGGACATTCTCGCAGAGGAGACGTAGGTTGATGACGGCGAGGTCGGTAGGCTCGTTCTTCCATCCGTGGCGTATCGCTGTGGCAGAGCGGCTCATCTCCGTAAGCGTGAAATGCTCTGATAGCCGTTCACATTTCGGGTCCTTGACGGCGAAGGATTGTTGTGTGATTGTGTTGTGCATGTGGTTGAGTTGTCAGTTATTAGTTATGGGTTGTTAGTTTATTAGTTTTTTTCGTTTTTGTACCGCTTGCAGTTATAACAGTTATATCCGTATAACCGCCCGTTCTCGTTTACGTTTGCAAAGGTACTGCTTTTCGCAGGCGATTCCAAATACTATATGGATACACTTGGGAGTACATACCAGAAGTCTGGCAGTTCAGCTCCTATTCCGGTCATAAACATTAACCAAATACAATCAATAACCGCACATAACCGCAAAAACCGTATAACCATACAACCACACAACCGTATAACCGCATAACCGTACAATCCAAAAGGTAACCCTTTAGGCATAAAATGATAACCTTTCAACATACGAACCGTAACCTTTTACCACATAAACCGTCACCCTTAACCTGTGGAAAAGTGGCCGAAAACTGTGGAAAACCCTATAATATCCTGTGGAAAACCCGATGAAAACTCCTGGAGTTATCCACAGGCGGAGGAGAAGGGCAGGGTGGTGAATCGCCAGTGTGGAAAACATCTGGAGTTACAAACGAGATATACCGAACTTGTCAACATCTCCGTAAACCGTGGAACAATTGTAAATCCCACACTATATTATCACCACGTAACATGCTATGTGTCAGTACAGGTGTCTGTATATCTCCATGCAACATACAGATACCGTCATTTGCATTGTGAAACATTTTATCCACATTATCCACAGTATATAATAATCATCATATAGTTTTTTAAAATAAAAGAAATATAATATAATGATGATGGTGGAGGGGGTACGGTTTTTACGGTTATGGGTTGTAGGTTATAGGTTAAGGGTTTTATTCTGTGAGAATATTGCCAATAGTGTAGGGACGTACCGTGGTGCGTCCTCAGACGGCGTGAAACGCCGAGTACGCTTTATGTCAGCCTTTCCAATGCTCTTGTCCACCAATTCGACCAAATTACCGCTCGGCGTTTCACGCCGGTTTCGGACGCACCACGGTACGTCCCTACACTTGTGGTGAGATGCTACGTACGGTTATGCGGTTTTACGGTTATTGGGGGTGTGCGGTTTTGCGGTTGTAGGTTTATACGGTTATTGGATTCGGCGTCTGTGAGAATATTGCAACAGTGTATGGACTTTGAGCGTGGTGCGTCCGAAACCGGCGTGAAACGCCGAGCTGGCTATGAGGTAACAATAACAACGATAATATCTATTCCGGCTATCACCGCAAAAACCGCCACTGTCAATGACCTTTCACCTCTCCATAAAACTTTTTTTAAAAAAAATCATTTTTCCACAAGGAAAAGACGGAAAAAATTAGTAACTTTGCACGGATAAGCCTTTCTGATATTATGTTGTCAGACGATATCCGGCTGGGTGGTCAAGACAAGGATATCTGCTCCTGATACACAGCGTATCACCACACATGTGTGGACTTGAGCGTGACGCGTCCGCCATCAAGTGATGGAGCATTATATATATATAATGGTGATGAAATGCCTGCCGGCGTTTCATACATGTCTGGGCGGCACATAGATTCGTCCCTACATGTGCGGTTTTACGGTTGATGGCTGTAGGTTAGCGGTTGGAATATAGTGTACAGTGCAGGGACGCTGACTTAGTTGTTTGGCTGATAGGCACGAGGCTCTGTAATCGAGAACCTGTCATGATGTACGGCGTTTCACGCCGGTTTCGGACGCACCACGCTCAAAGTCCATACACTGTTGGCAATATTCTCACAGAAGCATAACCGTAAAAACCATATAACCATATAACCATATAACCGTACACAGCATCTCACCACAAGTGTAGGGACTTTGAGCGTGGTGCGTCCGAAACCGGCGTGAAACGCCGAGCGGTAGTTTGGTCGTTCAGTCGTTTGGCCGTTTTGTTGATAGATAATTTGCAAGGCTGAAATAAAGCGTACTCGGCGTTTCACGCCGTCTAAGGACGCACCACGGTACGTCCCTACACTGTCGGCAAT
>JAIDEM010000102.1 GCA_029054825.1 Prevotella sp.
CTGTCTGACTGATATGACATACAGCGGGGAGCATCTGGCGTTTCTCGAGCTGTTGCCGCGCAATAATATATTAGGTGAGGAGCCCGCCTTTCCGCTTTCACGTGTGATGTCAAGTCCGGAGATGCGCCCTTGAAGGCCTTCCATGGCGTTCATCACAGGGGCTTTCTTGATATCCTCGCTCTTTACTGATGATACGGCGCCGGTGAGGTCACGCTTCTTCTGTGTGCCGTAACCTATGACCACAACTTCGTCCATAACATGAGAGTCCGGCTCGAGCCTGACTTTCATGCCGTTACGTGCCTTGACGGTCTGTGTGGTATAGCCGATGTAAGAAAACTCAAGCGTCGTGCCGTTGGCGACGTTGAGTGAATAATTGCCGTCGATGTCTGTGATTGTAGCCGCCTGTGAGCCTTTTGCCTTTACGGTCACTCCAATCATAGGCTCTCCCTGCTCATCAACGACTGTACCGCGGACGGCACTCTGTCTGGCTTGCTGGAAAGTGTTTGTGCTGGTATCTGCAAATGTCTGGTTTTCAGGTAATACTATTACCCCCAATACAAGCATGACTTTCAGCACGCCATAGCTGAAAATGTTCTTTTGCATAATTCGGTTAGTTGAGTTTATGAATAAAGTTATGTTCTTCTGGTTTGAAAGTCTTTGGTATATTCTGCTTCTGATGAAATATAGTATATCAATCAATACAGGTGTGTCTCATTGGTGGAGATTGGGATAAGTCTCTTGTCGTGATAGTTCTTTCCCGCTTGGCCAGTTGATAGATATATACTGTATAGTCAGCCGCAAAGGTTGTTAGTTGTACAATTATGTGTCTGCAAATATACGGAATAATATTATGAAACACAAACAAAATACAACATTTTTTACAAAAACTTGTTGAAAAAAGTGTATTTTTCACCTAAAATGTAGTTTTGTGACATGTTGTCGTGCGTTTTTACGGTTGTGCGGTTATACAGTTATGTGATTAGATGTTTGTTGGAATATTGCGTAAACTGTAGGGACGTACTGTGGTGCGTCCGAGAGCGGTGTGAAACGCCGGACAATGCGCGCCGATACAACATGCTGCATTATCCTGCAAATAAAACGACCGAAGCACAGAACAGCCAAAACTGCAGATATGCGTTTCACGCATGGAGGACGCACCACGGTACGTCCCTACACTCATGGTGAGACGTAGAGACATCTATGCTACAACTGACAGCCGAACATCTCTGCCCGAATATTGCGTAAACTGTAGGGGCTGGAGCTTGGTGTGTCAAACCGTGTGTAGTCGTTTGGTTTCACTCGGATAATCTGCTTAATCTGTAATATCTGCGTGATACTGGTATTTACGGCGTGCAGATTTCGCAGATGTTTCATCGTATGGTCTTAACCTTGACGATAAGGTTAAAAGACAAGAATGTTGCCATGGAGCAACATGCAAAAACAAAAAAAACGAAAGCGGTAACTTATAACTGTAAACCGTTTTTATAATCCACAGGATGATGTAACGGAAACAGCCTCTTTACAATGTAAAATCCACTGGTTTGCTATATATAGACCAGTGGATTATGATGTTCATGTTCTTTCATTGTATCCTCTTGACAAACTCTGGGTCGAGTTTCAGTATCGTGGCTATCTGCTCATTTGTCATTCCAGACTGTTTCATCATACGCACGGCTTCAGCCCTTCCTTCAGCTCTACCCTCAGCTCTACCTTCCTCCCTTTCGGTATTGATATTGTCCTTGAGGATGACAATGTTGTCAAGATGACGGTAGTATGCCTTGAGCTCGTCCTTCGACATGCGGTCAAGTATGAGCCTCTGCCTTGCCTCCTCCAGTCCCGGCGCGCTTGTGCTTTCGGAGATGTTTCCCGTGTTGAGATAATACAGCCATTCCTCCAGCGGTGTTGTAGCAAGCCTGTTGAAGTCGTTGACACGCAGGATGTAGTATTCCGGGAAAAGGTCCTTCACCTCATCTGCCTTGAACTTCTCCATCTGGAAAGGGCTGAGGCGGAGTAGCTCTCCGTTGTGTATTCCGCGGAACTCCGTCGTGCCGTGATAGACATAGTCCGTGCCTGATCCGAGACTGAAGTATACGATGTTGATACTGTACACCTTCCTTACATTCTCGTATCCCTCTCCGCGCTTTATGTATTCCGTGACGAGTTTTGACGTTCCGAAGAGCATACGCTGGAAATACGCATACTCGTTGTTGTTCTGCACCTCCACGAGTATGAGTTCTCCCCTGGAGTTCTCAGCAAGCATGTCTACACGGTTGTATTTGTCGTACTCTTCCTCCTGGTTGCTTTCGCTCTCGAGCATGCGCACGATGGTTATCTTCTCGTCCAGCAGGGTTGTGAGAAGTCCTTCAAGCACCGCGAAGTTTGCCTTGTCTCGCAGGAGGCGTTTCATAGCCCAGTCGAATCGTATGTAGCTTGCCATAATAAGTGGGATTTATGATTAGGTCTACAAAAATACTATAAAAACTTTGTTTATCAAGCAAATAGATGGAATAT
>JAIDEM010000103.1 GCA_029054825.1 Prevotella sp.
AGGATAGTCCTCTGTATCTTATCTTAGGGTTATAATCTATAAATTATAAATGTATTTATACATTTATATTATATATGAAAGATAGAATCCGACAGCTGATGGAGTCTCAGCACATGAACCAACAGAGTTTTGCAAATTTCATAGGAGTGTCACCCGCTTCACTTAGCAGTATCCTTCAGGAACGTACGCGCCCTACCCTCAATATAGTCGAGGCGATCCGCAGCAAGATGCCGACATTGAACACCGATTGGCTGATGTGGGGCGAAGGCGAGATGTTTCAGTCTGGTGCAGGAGATGCTACGGCGGAAACTCCAGGACTGTTTGCCGGAGACCCTTCACACGCTCCAGAGATGGGGACACTGGAATTCGGTGACGAGCCACAGTCGGCACATCCCTCCATACCAGTCGGCGCTTCGTCTACGCAGGCAAACGCTTCGTCCCATACAGCCCGACAGCAACGACAGACATCTCCAGCATTTGTTATGGATACGAAAAAAGTTGACAAAGAGCCACGTCGCATAACAGAGATACGCGTATTCTATGATGACCAGACATGGGAGTCCTTTGTACCGAAGAAGTGATGCTCTGTGATATGTGTGAAATTCTTCTATCGGCACTGTCGTTCCGACATATAGGACATGTAAAATATAGATGTGTTTTGTCAAATATTTTCCTATATATCTTTACGCTTCTCGCTCTCTGCGGTGAGATTTCTGCACAGGAAGAAGGAGGAAATTACCGCTTCAGAGTGATGGAATATAATGTGGAAAATCTCTTTGATACGCGCCATGACAGTCTGAAAAACGACACGGAATATACGCCTGACGGGACGTACCGTTGGACCTCCGGCAAGTACTGGCGTAAGCTCAATGCCGTGGCCCGTGGCATAGTCCTTTCGAGCACCGACGACGGCAAGTTTGTGCCGCCGTCCATAATAGGGCTTTGCGAGGTGGAGAATGACAGCGTCCTCCACGGACTGACCCGCAGGTCATTGCTCCGCGGTGCTGGTTACGAGTATGTCATGACCGACTCGCCCGACCAGCGAGGCATAGATGTGGCACTGATGTATCAGCCTTCCGCCTTCCGTGTAGACACGAGTTATAGCCTTAGGGTAGACACAGTGACGGGGATGCGCCCCACCCGAGACATCCTTTATGTCCGAGGCACGACACTCTGCTCCTCCCCAACGATGCTCCGTGAGTTTCCCGATGGTCTGCTTCCGTTGCATGTCTTCGTGCTCCATGCGCCGAGCAGGAGAGGCGGAGAGGCTGCCACAAGAGACTTCCGCATGGCTGTCGCTCGTCGCCTGACGGCAGGAATCGACTCTATCCGCGTGCTGGAACCTCATCCGCGTATTATCGTCATGGGCGATTTCAACGACTACACCTCCTCCGCCAGCTTCGTGTACCTTGCCGGGCAAGGCCTCACAGACATAACGTCAGGGGCTTCGGCAAAAGGAATCGGGGGCACCTACCGTTACAAGGGCGAATGGGGAAGTCTTGACCACATCCTTGTCTCAGAGGTCCTTCGCTCCTCGTTCAGTGGCTCGTGGATAGGCTACCATCCCGACCTCGTGGAGCCAGACACCAAATATGGCGGTGTGAAGCCCCGCCGTTTCTTTCTTGGTCCGGTATCGCGCAACGGATACAGCGACCATCTTCCGCTTATCTCCGAGTTCGTTTTCTGAGCTGTATCGCGTATTTCTTTCCTTTTCCGACAGCAAGGAGTATATTTTTCAGTGCCTTTTTATCTCGCATTTTCATGCACCTCGCTACTTTCTACGGTAAATAATATGGCATGAAACGATAGCAGCAGGTATCATTCCAATGCCTTTGTGTCAGCTGCAAGACAGCGGTCGTGAATAAGAAAACCCACGTCTCTTTTCCATCTGTAGCATCGTCTGCAGGAAAAATCATGAAAGCAAGTCCTGAAAAACGCAGGATTTTTATGTTCTTTACAACCGTTTGATAATCAGTAGAATGTGATAATCTATTTTGTGGAGAACCACGAAACCATTGGTAAAAGGTGACCTTTTGCACTGCGAAAGGTCACCTTTTGTCGTGTAAAGGGTCATGGTTTGCCATGTTGAAAGTCATGTTTTTTGGCGAAAAGGTCATGGTCGGTCAAGCAGACCATGACCTTTTTCGTAATAAGAGCGCACTGTCCGCCGTTTTTCTGTGTGAAAAATGTCATCAAAAGTGTCCGAAACCATGCAGAAGAGCCTGTTTTCTCATATTATGATAAATAGCGCATGAGAAAACTTGTGCATGGATTCTGATTGTCATTTTGTTATAGCAGTGAAAATAAAATTGATAATACAATCGCCCAAAATGTGAATTGCACATGTGATTTCCTACATGGAATGCTGTTAATGTCTGTTTTTTTTGAGAAGAATCTTAAGTGCATGGTTTATGCGAAGGATGCCGTCTCCGTAGTGCGCCAATCATTTGGAGGTGGAGTCGCCGTCCAGTTCAGACACATGTGGCAATAAAAAAAATCTTGCACATGAAAAACAGGAAGCGGCGGATATACGGCAGGAGCTGCAGTATCTCTTGATGAAATCAAGTAAGTCACTAAAATTAATGTATAGTATAAAGCTTGGTTGTTTTTGAGATGTTTTTGTCTTGTAACGAAGGAGCATAGCGGGCTATGTGACTGAGGGGCACGGCTAAAACAGCCCCAAAGAGCAGGGGGTATACATACAGGATGCAAGTATATGCTTTATTATAGATAGTATCGTTTGATTTTGGAGACTTACCTAAGCATTCAAGATACAAGATGTTGCACTTCTGTCTTGAATATTCAGAAATCTCATTTGCCTCATATATATATTTAGTCCCATTGCTATCCTTGGAGTTTCTTGCTTTCTTTTCATCAAACTGAGCTACACTTTATTCATGAAACCGCCTGATATGCAACCACAAGACCTGCAATTCCCCTTTCGTTTTCAGAAATATGCTGTCTATTGACATATTGTTGCAGGCAAGGGTGAAAATACATAACTTTGCATCGTCATGACATATCAGTCATGAGAATATGTCAATCAAACTAAGTAAGTGGACAAAGTTAATATATGGCATAAAACGCAGTTGTCTTTGAGATGTTTTTCGTCTTGGAGCGAAGGAACATAGCGGGCTATGGTGACTGAACCAAAAGGCGGAAACAGCCAAAGAGAACAAGGTTTATACATATAAGATACTGCAGCTTACTTTCTCCGATATAGTATCATTTTATTGTGTTTTACTACTTATATGCAAAATTACAGTTATCTCCTGCTCCTGCTCTGTCCTTTGACAACAGAGGCCTTTGCCGAGGAGCCACAGTCACGCGGTGATTCCCTTATGGTGAAGGATGTGGCAGTCGCCCGTGACAGTGTGGACTACAGTTCCCAGCTCAACGATGTCGTTGTCGTGGGATATGCCACGCAGCGCAAGGTCAATCTTACAGGCGCTGTCTCGTCGGTGAGTTCCAAAGCCCTCCAAGACCGTCCCCTTATCAATGTCACCAATGCCCTTGCAGGCCTTGCTGCCGGTATGACAGTCGTCAACAGCGGCGGCAATACTCCCGGCTATGAGGCTCAGAGCATCCTTGTCCGCGGCCAGGGCACACTCAACGATGCCGCCCCTCTCGTAGTCGTCGACGGCATGACGGGCATAGCGCTCAGCGACATCAATCCGCAGGACATCGAGTCCATCTCTGTGCTGAAGGACGCTGCCTCTGCCGCCATCTACGGCTCGCGTGCCGCCAACGGCGTCATACTCGTGACCACCAAGCGAGGTTCTGAGCGCGCTCCGCGCGTGACCTACAGCGGAAACATATCCTTCGAGACGGTGGCAAAGCGTCTGAACCTTGTCACCGACTACGCCGACTTCATGGAGATACAGAATGCCGGTCTCCTCGCCAACGGTCAGGCGCCACGCTTCTCGCAGGGCAAGATAGACGAGTGGCGCAATGACGCTGGGCGCAATCCCACCATCTATCCCAATACCGACTGGCAGGACCATATCTACCGCAATCCCTCTGTCGTACAGAATCACAATCTCTCCGTCACAGGCGGCAGCCACACTGCCAGCTACAGCCTTTCCCTCGGCTATGTCGACAATCCGGGCATGATATACTATACCGATTACAAGCGTTATCAGATGCGTGCCAATATTGATGTCAACATCAAGCCGTGGCTCACTGTCGGCACAAGCATGTTCGGCTACCTTGACGAGAATAACCCCTCTTCGGAGAATGCCGCGGCAGGCGGAGACGTCATCTTCGGTTCCGGTGCCTTCAATACAGTCCCGGGCATGACGCTCTACGACCCGGCAACAGGACTCTACGGTGGCATACAGAATCCCGAGGAGGAGAATGTCAGCAATTTCAATCCCTATCGCCGCCAGTGGTTTTACGACCCCGAATATCCTGTCCGCACGCGCCGCACCGTGGCGAAGGCATATGCGAGGATAAAGCCACTCAAAGGCCTGACACTGGAAGGCTCTTTCGCCTACAACCTCTGGCAGCGCAAAGTGGAGCATCATCTCTGCGACCGCGATCTCTACCGCTTTACCGCCGAGGGACCTGTACTTATCCGCGACGGCACCGTGCGGACATATATCCGGCGCTATAACTACCAGAATACTTTCCGCACCTCGGAACTCACGGCACGCTATGACCTGCATATCGGTAAGCTCTCATCGTCTCTCCTTGCAGGCATGAGTCAGGAGTACAATCATTATGACCAAGACTACTACATAAAGTACGACCTTGTAGACCCTTCTCTCGGCGCTATCGATGCCGGCACTACCAACGGCAACATCACGGGCAACTACACGGAATGGGCCATGCGCTCATATTTCGGGCGTCTCAATCTCAACTGGGACAACAAGTATCTCCTTGAGGCCAATCTCCGTGCCGACGGTTCCTCGAAGTTTGCAAAGGACCATCGCTGGGGCTATTTCCCTTCTGTCTCTCTCGGCTGGCGTCTCTCCGAAGAGCCTTTCATGCGACGCGCCTTGCCGTGGGTGGACCTTCTGAAACTCAGAGCCTCATACGGGTCTTTAGGAAACAACGCCACGACCAGCTACTATATGTACCAGTCGCTCTTCTCTACAGCCAACTATGTGCTCAACGGGAGCGTTGTCGGAGGCCTTGCACAGACAGTCCTTGCCAATCCCTCCCTTACATGGGAGAAGACCTTCATGACCAATGCCGGCCTTGACTTTGCCGTTCTCGGCAGCCGTCTGAGCGGTTCGATTGACATTTACCGCAAGCGCACCGAGGGAATCCTCATCTCCCTGCCTGCCGCTTTGGAACATGGCACGAGCGTTGTGCCTAATCAGAATGCCGGGGAGGTCGTCAACAACGGTCTTGAGCTGGACCTCCACTGGAATGACAATATAGGCAATGTCCGCTATAATGTGGGGTTCAATATGGGCTTTGTGAACAATAAGGTCACTAAGTTCCAGGGCGATGTCCCGTCTGTCAGCGGAGTGTACAAGATACAGGAAGGACGTCCTATCAACCAACTGTATGTCATCACCGTTGACCGTATCGTCCGCGACCAGGCCGACCTTGACTATGTACAGTCTCTTGTCGACCGCAATCCCGACTATTTCGCCACATACCAGCGTCCGGAGCTTGGCGATTTCCTCTATGCCGATGCAAACGGCGACGGCAGGCTTGATGCCTCTGACCGTGTTGAACTCGGCCACGGTTCCCTGCCGCGTCTGTCTTACGGTGCCAGTCTCGGCGTGAGCTGGAAGGGACTTGAGTTCAGTGCCTTGTTTCAAGGCACGGGAAAGCATCTTGTCTACTATAACAACCAGGCCTTCCGTTTCGTCACCGTCATGGGGCAGTCGCTCATAAAAGACATCACCGACAATGCCTGGACGCCCGACAATCCGTATGGCTCCAAGTATCCTCTCCTGCGCAACAGTGCTGACGGGAGAAACAATATCGCGAGCGATGCCTTTGTACACAATGCGGCATATTTCCGCTGTAAGAACATGCAGCTCGGCTATACCTTCGCCAAGTCGCTGACACGGAAGATCTTTGTCGAGAGCCTAAAGGTATATGCCAGCATAGACAATCTGTTCACAATCACCAGCTTTCCCGGTCTTGACCCAGAGGTGGGAGCCACTGTCGGCTATCCCGTAGTAAGGCAATATTCCGTGGGAGTCAATGTGACATTCTGATATCCATAAGAGAAAAAACATCATGAAAATCAACCATATTTCCACTACAGCCATGCTCGTCACCGCTATGATGGCGACAGGTTGTGAGAGTCTTGACTATACTCCTTCTGACCAGATGTCAGGTCCAGCCTTCTGGCAGACAGAAGACCACGCCCGACAGGCTGCCGTAGGTATGTACTCCGCGATGAAAGCCCCTTGGTGCTTTGGTATGGAGTTCACGTTTGATATGTGCAGCGACCTTGCCGACGGTGTCTCCCCGTGGGCTGACATCTCCCGTGGTACATCGTTCTCCTCTGCAAGCAGCGGAGTGCAGAATCATTGGCAGCATCTCTACGAACTTGTACACCGTGCCAATACCGTCATACGCGAGGTCTCCTCCATGTCCGTGAGTCAGGAGACGAAAGACCGTGTGACAGGCGAGGCGAAGTTTCTCAGGGCGATGGCCTATTTCCGCATGCTCAACTGCTGGGGCGGTGTGCCTTATTATGACGAGACCTGCGACATCAACGAGGAGTTTGCCCGTCTTGACGCTCCACGCAGTACGGCAGAGGAGATACGCCGCCATGTCCTTGAAGACCTCTCTGATGCCATAACCCTGCTCCCCGTGCGATGGGACGATGCTGATCTCGGCAGAGCCACCAAAGGCGCAGCCTATGCCCTGCGCGGAAAGGTTTATCTGTATGACCGCCAGTGGGGCCATGCCGTTGCAGACTTCGAGGAGATAGTATACAACAAGCACAACGATTATGGCTATGCCCTTCATGAGGACTACAACGACCTGTTTCGCCTCTACAACGGACGTCACAGCAGGGAGATGATTTTCTCCATACAGTCCATAGACGGCAATACGGCAGGCAATGCCCTCGACATAGTATCATATTTCGGCAACAAGTCCACCATGCGCCTTATCGCCAGCAATCTCATAGTGCCCTCGACAACGCTTGTGGATATGTATGAGAACAGCGATGGCAGACCTTTCAGTTGGGACGATGTATTCCCCGGTTTCGGCAGTGGCGACAGCAGTTTCCGCCGACGGTGTCTGAGCGTAGCCATCAATCAGGGCAGTACGGAGATAACAAGCACCCTCGATTGTGATACGACAAAAGTGCTTGATGTCTACCGCAAGCGCGATCCGCGCCTGTGTCTGAATGTCATAACGCCATATTCCCACTATCTCGGTACGGACGCTGGCTCCAATCCTATGGACAAGCAGTTTGTCCTTGCAGACGCCTCGCAGGGCGGAGCGCCCATGGAAGCCATGGCGTTCATGCGCAACTCCGAGGGATGGAATTCCTATTTCTGGCGCAAATGGATTCCTACGGGCAATCTTGATGGCTACTGGGGAGAGTATAACCGCACGCCGTACGAGTTTCCACTTATCCGCCTCGGCGATGTTCTCCTCATGCTCTCCGAGGCATACAACGAAACTGGTGAGCTGGACAAGGCCGTGGAGGAGCTCAACAAGGTGCGTCGCCGTGCATGTATGCCGGAGCTTTGTTCTGGACCTTCGTGGCTTGCTGTCACTACAGCTGAAGAGATGCGCCGGCGCATACGCCGTGAGCGTGCCTTCGAGCTTGCAGGCGAGGGACAGCGCTACTGGGACTTGCGGCGCTGGGGAATCCTCGCGGCTTCTGTCAAGGATGCAACGGACATCTTCGGAGATTTGATGTATACTCGCAGCTATCAGCCGCGCCATGAGCTTTGGCCGATACCTCTCGTGGAGATGGACCGCAACAGGAACCTTACACAGAACACAGGATGGGAATGATGAATAGGTGAGAAAGGAAGTGCCACTGCCGCTTGATGATAGGCGACAGTGGCACTTCTCTATGATGGTGTGCCGCATGCCGAAATGAATATGTAGCTTTTTTTATTGGAAGTAGAGAGAAATATCCGGTTTTTCTTGCTGTTATCCAGGAAAATAGTTATTTTTGCAGTTGGATTGGAATATATGTTATTCTATTCCAGCCTGCGCATATATGTGCAGGCAGTAGAATATAAACCATTTATACAAATGCCTATGAAATAAAGAAACAGACAGGAAACGGACGCTTTGGGTATTATCACCTTATTTAATTATATAGATTATTTACCAAACAAGGGAAGCGTTCCTGTCCGTACTTGAACATATTGGATAGAGCTTTTAGCTCTTGTTCTCTTTACTTAGAATACCGCCAATATTCGCTACACGAGAACAAGCAGACTGAAGGTTCACGCTATAAGGCGTGGACTTTTCTGTGCTTGTCGTGTAGAAGGTCACTTGGCGGTAACCCTAAGTAAAGGCAAGTTGCGGATGGGTGCACGCCTTTCTTGTATTTAAAACCAAGAAAATGAAAAAGATATTATCAATTGTGATGCTGCTCGTGCTTTCGGCAGCATTGTATGCGCAGAAAGAAGTGACAAAATTCCTCGGCATCCCGGTTGACGGGACAAAAGCCGCGATGATACAGAAACTGAGGGCAAAGGGATTTACCCCTTCTCTACGTGATAAGGATGTGCTTGTAGGGACTTTCAACGGAACAAAGGTCAATGTTTTTATTGGCACAAATAAAGGAAAAGTTTGCAGGATAATGGTATGTGATGTTGTCAATGTCAATGAGACGGATATACGGATAAGATTCAACACTCTTTGTCGCCAGTTCAATGAAAATAAGAAATATATTTCCGCATCGTCATCGGATTATATCCTACAGGATGGCGAGGATATATCTTATGAAATGAGAGTCAAAAACCAACGCTACGAGGCTGCCTATTGGCAGTTGCCGGCTGGGACGGATAAGAATAGTCTGCCCGAGAAGGTTGGGGCATCATTCAAGAGTAAATATACAGAAGACCAGCTTGCCACAATGACAGATGAGCAAAAGAACGAACTTTGGGAGCAAGTTACGATGGAAATATCAGAGGAATTGAGTAAACGCTCTGTCTGGTTCATGATATCAGAACATTATGGGAAATATTATATCTCGATGTTTTACGACAACGAATACAACAGGGCAAACGGAGAAGATTTATAAAGCAAATAATCATGAATAAAACAATTCCTACACTTGGTTTCTTTGACGCCATTACGCAGGCGGCGAACAATATTGTGAAGTTTAACGGTCGTGCTCGCCGTTCAGAGTATTGGTGGGTCAAGCTTATGGTATTTCTGTTTGGCATTTTCCTCACGCCTGTCTCAGGCTTTATCCTTGATTTGGCGACAATACCCTTGACGTTCCGCAGGTTGCACGATACAGGCAGGAGCGGATGGTGGTGGGGTGCAGGAGCGTTGCTGAAAGTAGGATTCATCGTCTTCCTTATCGCTGAGATTATAATGGTTGGTATTGATGTAGCAAACTCCACGTTTGTAGGATGTGGCTTGCCCTTCGTCTGGACGTTCTTTGCCAAGTATACCATCTGGGCATTGCTGATTCTGGCGTACAATGTCATGATGCTTGTATTCATGTGCATGGACAGCGAGCCGTATGAAAATGAATATGGAGAGTCTCCTAAATATGTTGATGACGATGAAGAGCTGTAAGTGAATGAAACTTATCGTTTTGCAATACATAGGCATTGCATGGCCATATCACATATAGCAAATGGGCGACATCATATTGATGCCGCTCTATTTTTTATGTGTTTTTTGTGGGTTGTATTCGGTTTTCTCGGAGAAAATCATTAAATTTGCGGAGGATAATGGAGGTTATACATGTAGAGTAAAGGTAGGCTGTGTGTATGAAACCGTAATTACGGTAAATAAAACCGTAATGAGGGTATGTGTATGTAATGATAATATGTGTAATTTTGCACCAGGACAGAGACAGGGTTAGATGGTTGGTTAGAATGTTATCCGAGAGGCAAACTGACACCAGCACAAAGTCTCGGTTTCTAAGTGTTATGAGAAAAATATTATTATCAACATTGCTGGCATTGTCGGGTATGCCCGTGCCGGCGCAAACATCAAACAACACATCATTCATGAATACAACAGTACTTTCATTCTCACAGGAATGGGACAAGACTTTCCCGCAGTCGCAGGAAGTGAATCACAGCAAGGTCACTTTCACAAACCGCTACGGCATTACACTTGCTGCAGACCTTTATATACCCAAGGACGCGCAGGGCATGATGGCAGCCATTGCTGTATGCGGACCTTTCGGTGCTTGCAAGGAGCAGTGCTCGGGTCTTTACGCGCAGACGTTGGCAGAGCGTGGCTTCATGGCTATGGCCTTTGACCCTTCGTTTACGGGAGAGTCGGCAGGAGAACCGCGCTTTATGGCTTCTCCTGACATCAACACCGAGGATTTTCAGGCGGCGGTAGACTATCTCTCCTGCCGTGATGATGTAGACAAGGAGCGCATAGGTGTGCTCGGCATCTGTGGGTGGGGAGGCATGGCGCTTAACGTGGCGGCGCTCGACACGCGCATAAAGGCTACGGTGACATCGACGATGTACGACATGAGCCGTGTCACAGCCAACGGTTATTTTGACGAGGCTGATGACGAGGAGGCGCGCTACGAAACGAGGAAAGCTCTCAATGCACAGCGTACAAGGGAGTTCGGACAGGGTCGACACGAGCAGGGTGGAGGAGTGCCAGACCCAATGCCGGAAGATTTCCCGCAGTTCTTCAAGGATTATCACAACTATTACAAGACATCCCGCGGCTACCATCCGCGCAGCGGCAACTCCAATGGAGGATGGAACAAGACGGGTTGCATGTCGTTCCTCAATCAGCCTATACTCCGCTACAGCGACGAGATACGCTCAGCTGTGCTGATGATACACGGAGAGAAGGCACACTCATGTTATTTCTCAAAGGATGCCTATGCCGACATGATGCGCAATGGCGAGAGCGTGGCGGCAAAGGCTGGCAACAAGGAACTGCTGCTGATACCTGATGCCGTGCACACGGATTTGTATGACAATCTTGACGTGATTCCTTTCGACAAGATAGAGGAGTTCTACAAGACATATCTGAAATGATTCTCTCATGAGATGTTACATTAGAATATTTGCATCCTGCATTTGCGCCGTGCTTCTGACAGCATACTCCGTGCCTTCGGAAGCATGGCGGATGCAGGAATCTTACGAAACGGAAACGGGCAACCAGGCTAAGACTATGGGAAAGATAGATATACAGGTGAACGGTCATACCATGACGGCCACCCTAGCAGACAACTCTTCCGCGGCGGCTCTTGTAGAATTGCTGAAGCATGGACCGCTGACATATCGTGCGCATGACTATGGCGGTTTCGAGAAGGTGGGCAATATAGGCCATACTCTTCCGCGCAATGATGAATACATCTTGATAGTGCCGGGTGACATCATACTGTATCAGGGGACTGACATCTGTATATATTATGATACAAACGAATGGAATTTCACACGCCTCGGCAGGATAGACAATCTTTCGCAGAGCGAGATAAAGCGCATCCTCGGTGTCGGTGAATGTACGGTAACCATCACGCTTGGCGGCTCTTCCTCCGTATCGCAGGTGGATAACGGTGACATGCCTGGTACTGCCGGTGCTGTCTACGGTCTTGACGGGAAGGCTCTGGGGAAGGCTCCCGGGAGAGGCGTGTATATCGAAAACGGAATAAAGAAATCAAGACTATGAAAGAGATAAACATGAATTCTGTACAGGCTTTCAATGACATGTTCGGCTTCGAGACGCTACATCCGCAGGTCAGTGTGGCGCATTTTGAGGGTGACGACCCTATGGATGGCGAATCCTACAATATGCATTACGGACTGTATGCCCTTTTCCTCAAGGAGACAAAAGGGTGCAATCTGTCATACGGTCGCACGAAGTATGACTTTGACGAGATGACGGTGACATCGTTCTGTCCGGGACAGACTGTACATGTTGAGCCGAATGGCGTGAAACCGAAATGGACGGCAATAGTCTTCCATCCGGACTTCCTTGTGCGCACACAGCTCGGACGGCAGATGTCGCGCTACGGATTCTTCCAGTATTCGAGCAACGAGGCTCTGCACCTCTCCGCACAGGAGGTGGAGATATACTGCGGTGTGCTCGGCATGATACAGCAGGAGCTGCACCATGCCATAGACAAGCATACGCGTGAGCTCATAGTGAGCAACATCGAATTGCTTCTCAACTATTGCCTGCGGTTCTATGACCGCCAGTTCACGGTGCGTGAGGAGATAAACCATAACGTTGTGCTGCGCTTTGACAAGATGCTCGACAAGTATGTCCGTGACAAGGCAAGTAAACAGGGACTCCCGACAGTGGCTTATTTTGCGGACAAGTGTTGTCTATCCGCAGCATATTTCGGCGAGCTGGTGAAGGCTGAGACGGGACGCACGGCGAAGGATTTCATCACAGACCGTGTCCTGCTTGCCGCCAAGGAGATGCTCAACGAGAGCGGGATGAGCGTCACGCATATCAGTGCCAGCCTCGGCTTCGAGTATCCACAGCATTTTGTGCGCTTCTTCAAGAGATGCACGGGACAGACTCCTACACAGTACCGTGCGGCATTATAATATCCGGTATATATAATATAAGGTATACGGATACCGTATCCGTACACACGCAATAAAAAAATACAGAATATATGAAACGCTATCTTTCTTTCGCTTTTGCAACATTCATGGCTCTGAGCTCATACGCTCAAAGCCGGGTCTTTGTCACACGCGAGATAACTCCCGAGTCTCTTGTCAGGGTATACAAGGCTCTCGGACGTCCTGCCGAAGGCCGTGTCGCCGTGAAGATAAGCACGGGAGAGTCTCAGAAAACAGGCTATCTGCGCCCAGCCTTCATCAAGCCTCTGCTCGATGAGGTCCATGGCACCATCGTGGAGTGCAATACCGCCTATCCAGGTACACGAAACACTACCGAGATCCACAGGAAGACAATACGTGACCACGGTTTCACGGCTGTCGCCCCTGTAGACATAATGGACGAGGAGGGCGACATGGAGATTGCCGTAGAGGACACCACACATATCAAATGTGATATTGTCGGAAAGCATCTGGCGTACTATGACTTCATGATAAATCTCGCCCACTTCAAGGGACATCAGATGGGAGGCTTCGGAGGAGTGATGAAAAACGCGAGCATCGGTGTCGCCTCTGCTGCCGGAAAAGCTTATATCCACTCGGCAGGAGTGACAAAGGATGTCGCAGAGATGTGGAGCCATATAGACGACCAGGACGGTTTCGTGGAGTCCATGGCGTCTGCTGCGCAGGCTGTCCACAATTATTTTGACCAAGGGAGGAAAATCCTTTATATTGCCGTCATGAACAATATGAGTATCGACTGCGACTGCAATGCCAATCCGCAGACACCGCTCATCGCTGATTACGGCATCGTTGCCTCTCTCGATCCTGTAGCCTGCGACCAGGCCTGCTATGATATCGTCACACAGATACACAATGACGAGCATAACAACACCAAGCCTCTCCTCGACCGCATAGCCAAGCAACATGGCACACATATCATGGAGTGGGGCGAGAAGATTGGACTCGGTTCCCGGAAATACGAGATTGTCAATATAGACAAATAGAGCATCGGCTGTCTTGTAATGCAGGAATCGGCAACGGTCTGCTGTGATGTCTTCACGGATGATTTGCCTGTATGGGATATTTTTAGTAATTTTGCATCCCGAAAACTAACCCTAGGCACGAAAGCCTGTGATGTGATGCACACCATTTGACATCCGTGACGGGGAAATGTATAGTAAAAATGTAAACAAAAGAAAAGAATATGAAACTCATACCAAGCTTTGCAGTAGACCATACCAATCTGCAACCAGGAATATATGTCTCCCGTCAGGACGAGGTGGGAGGCGAGACCGTAACGACATACGACATCCGCATGACAGCTCCCAACCATGAGCCGGCAATGGCCCAGGGTGCAATACACACCATGGAACATCTTGTTGCGACATTCCTTCGCAATGACGAAGAGTGGAAAGACAGGATTATCTATTGGGGACCTATGGGTTGCCAGACTGGCAACTATCTCATAATGAAAGGCTGTTACTCCTGCGAGGAGGTGCGTGGACTCATGCTACGCGCTTTCCAGTATGTCGTGGACTTCGAGGGTGAAGTGCCGGGAACGACACCTGCTACCTGCGGCAACTGTCTCCTCCACGACCTTCCTATGGCAAAATGGGAGTCTCGCCGATATATAGACCGTCTTACCAATGCCTTCCACAGCGAGTATCCGAAGGCGTGATATTAGTTGTTTAGTTGCTTGATACTATTACTCTATTCGGTCTATTCCGACTATCTCCATAACACCGCACAACTGCACAACCGTATAACCGTACACAACCGCACACAATGACAAAGGACCAACTGCTTGAGATGGTTCGCGACAGCTCTCGGACGATGACGCTGCACCAGAAGTTGACGCTTGTCGCCATGTTGAGCATGCCGGCAATGATAGCGCAACTGTCATCGGTAGTCATGCAGATTATCGATGCCTCCATGCTCGGACATCTCGGCACACATGAGGCTGCCGCTGTAGGGCTTGTCTCTACCACGATATGGCTCTTCGGCGGAGTGACGTCAGGGCTTGCCACAGGTTTCTATGTGCAGGTAGCACACAAGATCGGAGCCAATGACGCCAAGCGTGCGAGAAGCATAGTCAGGCAGGGCATGTCGTGCGGACTGGCATTCGGTTGTATGATGATGCTCATCGGTCTCTTCATCGCTCCTCATCTGCCCAAATGGCTTGGAGCGGAAGAAACAATACGCGGAGACGCCACGCTGTATTTCTCCGTTGTCGCGCTGGCCATGCCTCTGCTCATGATGAACAACCTTGCCGCAGGCAGCCTGCGGTGCAGTGGCAATGTTAAGACGCCGAGTGTGCTTGGAGTCATGATGTGTGTGCTCGATGTACTGTTCAATTATCTGTTTATCTTCGTGATGGATATGGGCGTCCTCGGTGCCGCTCTCGGCACTCTGCTCGCATATTTCGTCACAATGTCGCTGATGGTGTATGGCCTTGTCGCCAAGGACAAGAACTTGAGATTCTCGCTCGATGCCGCGCAGAAGTTCAGACCTCACTGGGACACACTGTCCAATGTCATGAAGATAGGCACGCCGATAAGTCTCGAACGCGGTGTGATGTCCGGTGCGCAGGTAGCCATATCAGGCATCATAGCCCCTATGGGCAGTGTGGCTATCGCCGCTAATACCTTCGGTGTCAATGTCGAGAGCCTTTGCTACATGCCGGGCTACGGTGTGGCGGAGGCAGCCACGACGCTCGTGGGACAGAGCATGGGCGCAAGACGACAGGAACTTATGCGCAGTTTCGCATGGATTTCCGTGCTTCTCGGCATGGCGATTATGGCACTTATGGGTGTCGTCATGTGGGTCTTCGCGCCGGAGATGATGGGCATTGTGACGTCCGATGCCGAGGTGATAAGCCTCGGAACGGATATCCTCAGGATAGAGGCTTGGGCAGAGCCTGGCTTTGCTGCCGCTATAGTGACTTACAGCGTGTTCGTCGGAGCAGGAAGGACACTGGGCTCCAGCGTCCTCAATCTAGCAAGCATCTGGGGCGTACGCCTCACGCTGGCATTGCTGCTTGCGCCGACCATGGGGTTGCATGGCGTATGGATAGCCATGGCGATAGAGCTGACATTCCGCGGCATAGCATTCCTGCTGAGGCTGAAATTTAGGTTGAAACTCAGGGATAACGGTTGAGATATACGGTTGTAGAACGGTTTGCTGACGGGAAAACAATAATATAACAAATAGAAGAACATTGATTATGACAATTATACAGAACAAGGAATATGGCGGAGAACGCCCTTTATACGCCGTCCACGATGTGAGGCTCGAGAATGTCACTATCCATGTCGGCGAGTCAAGTATCAAGGAAACAAGCAATATTGAGGCTGAAAACTGTACCTTCGAAGGAAAATATGTCTTCTGGGAGACCGACGGTTTCAAGGTAAACAACTGCTATTTTGCCGAGAGTGCACGCTCCAGCCTGTGGTACTCGCGCGACTGTCGCATGACAAACTGTAAGGTCAATGCGCCGAAACTCTTCCGCCGCATGGAAGGGATATATGTCGAGAATACCGATTTCCCGAACGGGGAACAGTTTCTTTGGGACTGTAAGGATGTGGAGATGCGTAATGTCTTGATACAGAATTGCGACTACGTCTTCATGCACACCGAAAACATACGCCTCGAGAATTACCGTCAGGATGGCAACTACGGCTTCCAGTATGCGAAAAATGTGGAGATTCACAACGCCGTAATCAATTCCAAGGACGCTTTTTGGGAGGCGGAGAATGTCACGGTCTACGACAGCGAACTTAACGGCGAATATCTCGCATGGTACGGCAAGAACATCCGTCTCGTGCGTTGCCATCTCACTGGCGAACAGCTCCTGTGCTATGTCGACGGACTGGTACTCGAGGACTGCACCTTCGGAGATGATGCCAACCTCCTTTTTGAATACTCCACAGTAAACGGAACGATAAAGGGTGATGTTGTCTCCATAAAGAATCCCACCAGCGGGAAACTCACCGTAGAGGGAAAGATTGGCGAACTTATCCTTGACGAAAACCGGAAGCAGCCTGCCGATGCAGTTGTCGTTGAGGCATAATAGCCGTAGAAATACATTAGTCCGAAGGCATTCTGTATATGCTTCTTTGCAAACATCGGCAACCACCACGCCTGCTGATGCTGTAGGCTTATGTAAAACTTTGTGACACAATATATTACAAACGGTCACCTTTCTTCAAGTGAAAGGTGACCGTTTGCGTTGCTGAAGGTGACGTCTCGCATGGTGAAGTGTCACCCTTCATCTGTCACTTCGTGCCACGGAGTGCCCAGTGAGATGTAAAGACATAGACATGATTATTTTCAGGTGGGTTTTATAAATTATCTTTGTCTGATTTTTGAGTTATTTTTCGAGAGTAAGTTAAAGAA
>JAIDEM010000104.1 GCA_029054825.1 Prevotella sp.
TGGCATTTCCATTTCCGACGGCAGCACGAAGCCTGTGGAAAATGGTATCGAGGAATTTCTCAAAACCATTAAATACGGTGGCACATTCAACAAGACAAAACTCGTGGATGCCATCCAGTCAGTCTCCGGCGTTACCGATGTGGAACTCGGAGATTGCTTCAGAATGTTCTCATCCGACGGTGAATGGACAATAATCAACGGCAATAACTATGCAGGGATTTCCGGCAGTTATATAGCAGCCGACCTGCAAAATACAATATCGTATGTGGTACAAGATTGATTTTACAAAGTTCTGCAGACAGATGCTGCCTCCAATATTGCGGAGTGTCTTCTTACTCGCAATCATACGGGCTATGATTGTCCCTCTGAAGTATATATACGCTCGGTTTCGTGACCTAAAGAGCAGCGTCGATAACAGTCTGAATACCACAGGTCATGTCATCAGCCTGCAAAAGGCACTTAACGATGCATTTTTCTTGGCGGACGAGATATTCATTGACACGGCGGATGAGAAGGACAAATGTGCAATGTACTTCTTGGCGGAGAACCAGCCGATACTTCCGATGTATTTCTTCGGCGGAGATGCTCTATATTTAAAGGAGAATGGAGAATCGGGCGTGGAATATAACTTCACAGTGTACGTGCCGACATTCCTATGTACCTCATTGAACAAGGATGAGGACAAGTATAAAGGAGTAAACCTACTTCGAATCATCAATATTCTGGACAAGTATAAACCGGCAGGGAAGACCTACCATATGGAACTCTACGATTATGAATAGACTTATTTTCAACAACGGCGGACAGCCTGTCTATTTGGACGACCTGCGAACGCTACAGGAAGCGGCGCAGACACAGATGGCGATATTACTTGAAGGACTCAGTGGCGACGAGAGCGTGTTCCTGTTCACCAAAGCAAGTTGCGAGCTTGTCTCATTCGACAACGAGACACTCAAGCCGACACTCAAGATCGCAAGAAATATTGTAGTGAAGGACGGCATACTCTACGAATTGCCCGAGACAACCGTTACGGCGGATTCCATGGAATCTACCATCTATATAGGGTTTAAAACAATAGAGGCCGATGTCAGAACCTTTGAAGACGGACAGGAGCACGCCTGTACGCAAAGGCATGAGGCGTACTGGTCTACAGTGAAGTCAAGTCCGTCTATGGTGGACGCACTCAACTTGAAGACTCTATGGGCTCTTGTGGCACCGCTGATCAACAACAACATTGCAACGCCGAATTACAGGAATATCAATGTACAATGGCATAATGGCTACACAGGCAAAGTCGATTATAAAGACATTGGTGACGCTTACCGTGTCAGGATTAATGCCGCGAGCAATAATTTTGAATGGGAGAAGTACGGAACAGGCGATGACAATACAGCAATTTTCTCGTTCAACGATGACAGTTTCCCGTACTCGAACAGGACATTCTGGGCAGACACCGTCCTTGGGGTCGGAGGTGACACGTCAGCACGAGAGTCTAAAGGCTCCATCTACAATCATGAAGGTACAGTACATCTTGACCCGAACAACATTATAAGTTATCCGGCAGTATGCCCGGTAAGGGCTATCTTCGAAATTCCAAAATAAGTAATAATGAAGACAATTTACGAACTCCAGCAGATTGCTGGCCGCCTGCGCTCCATGACCGAGGCGGACAGCATCAGTCCCGAAGATACCTTCGGCCTTGTGGCCGATATGCTCGCATACCTTGCGGACATGGAACAGAACTCGGAAAGTCTTGGTGTACATAAGGTGTACAAGAACTACCCTCAGATGGCGGCGGACAGCGGTGCTCCTGTCGGGACCAACGGCAAGCCCCTGCGCTTCGGGCAACTTGTCGTGATTTACGACCCGGACACTCCTTCGCAGATTGTCAACGGTAATATCTACGCATGGCAAAAGGGCAGCAAGACCTCGCCATGGCTGCTCACGGGCAATATGTGCAGCATCCCTCTCGCATCCACAGGCAACGCCGGCCTCATGAGCGCGGAGGACAAGCGGTATATTCGCCAGTATGCCCAGTGGGTTGACAATAACGCCAATTTTATCAATGCCTTGTTTAACGACCAGGGTGCATGCAACATGGAATTCGTTGCCCCTGACGGCAGCTACGACTTCTCTATTCCGATAGCGTCGCACATCACCGCAGGTGCGGTCACCGGCAGTGAACGTACTGCCTTGAAGGACTTGATGTCATTCAACAAAAAGACAGCACCGTTTCCCTTCCGGAACGATGACGGCTCTCTTGACTTCAACGCGGAACTTGTCCTGTCAGTCAATGGAAATAACCTGTGGTGTGTCGCCTTTAGGAGTGACGAACTCGAAAACCAACGCTATCTGGCAAGATACAAGGAATCTGTCATATCAGAAAAGCGTTACTACTACATCGACGATAAGAGCCACAACGAGGTGTATATCTGGTTTATCAGTCTCCCCGCCGATGCGGAGGCAGGGAGTTGCGACCTCAGCATAGAGTAAAGAGTAAATAAAAAACATAGAATATGTCAAAACTTTTTGATAAAGAAGGACTGATCGGTATGTGGCAGTCCATAAAACAGAGACTCAGCAATTGTGTCACACGGATATGGTGGGACACAAGTTCCGAGATATACATGTACGATACCTTCGGCCAAAGTAACCTTGACTTTCCTATACAGGCGGTCAAGACGGATTCGGCCAAACCTGGACTGATGACGACAAAAGACAAGCGCAATATGTCTGTCATTGTCAAGAACGGTTTTACTTCGGCCGTCGGTATAGGACACATAACTGCGAATGGTACGGAGTCTCCAAACTTGTATTTGATAACGACAAGTTACGGAAAAAGTATAATTGGAGGCGACGATGATGCGCTGTCCGGTGTGGCAGGTGTTCAAAACGAAGTTATACCTGTCGCTACGAAAAGCCTTAACGGCGTCATGTCGGCCGAGGACAAACAGTCGTTGGATAATCTGAAGTCATGGGCAAACAGCGATGAGTTCTTGGCGGCCAATTGTTTCAACGACTATGTTGAGATAGCAATGCCACACCCGTTTTTGGAAACAGCATATCACGGGGTTAATATTCCAGCGGCCACTGTCAATGATGCTGGTGTCATGTCCGTAAAGGACAAGAAGACGCTCGACGAGATCGCAAGTTTCGGCAAGGCAACCACCAGCCCCTCCACATCCCATCCTTTCGTCTTTGAGTATTGCACAATGATGGATATGGACATCGTCATGACCGTCGGAGGAGTGAACCTGTGGTGCGTCACCGTCCTGCTCAATGACACTGAAGACCAGACGTATATCGCGACATACTGCGGTAAGGTACTGGGACAGAAGGAATACTCCTACGGTCATACGAACACGTCGGACGGAGATATCACCACATGGTTTCTCGCACTGCCGACAACGGCGGAGAAAGATAGCTGTATCATAGGCGTGGCGTGATTTCAATTGACTCTTTTCAATCAACTTTTTTTATTAACATCTAAAATTTTACAAAAATGGGAAAACTCATTGATTCAGTTAGTTTGCAGCATTACACTGACAATCTCAAGGACGGAACACTCAAGGTAGGCAAGGCTGTCGAGGCCGACAAGGTCAAGGCGGCGAACATCGAGGGCACAATCCCTCTCGACAAACTCCCTCAGGGCGCACTGGAGCGCATGGTGGTCGTGGCTGACGACGCAGCGCGCCTTGCGCTCACCACTGCGACCGTACAGCAGGGTGATACCGTTAAGGTGGAGTCGACAGGCATCATGTATTTCGTTGTAGACGATACGAAACTCAACAGTGAGGAGGGTTACAAGCCGTACTCGTCAGGCAGTGCCGCCCATGCAGACAGCGCTGACTATGCCACAGAGGCAGGCAAGGTGGATTGGGGCAACGTGCAGGGCAAGCCGTCCTCTTTCACGCCGTCCGCCCACAATCAGGCATCCAACACCATCAACGCCATGACCGGCTACGCCAAGGCATCAACTGCCGGTGCAATCTCTGCCTCCGATACCCTTAACGCCGCCATCGGCAAACTCGAGAAGAAGATGGACGACGTGACAGCCCAGGGCGGCGAGCCGAACGTACTTGAGGGGGTTAAGGTCAACGGCACAGCCCTCTCCGTCGGCGCAGACAAGACCGTCAACATCCCTGCCGCAAGCCCGACAGCCTATGGCGCGACGAAGGTTTACAACGACCTTGATACCAACAAGGCGAAGACTGACGGTGCGGTGACGCCTGCCGCCGTCTCGGAACAGCTCAAACTCAAGCTCAACAAGACGGACATCGAGATTATCACCACCGAGGAGATCGACGCTATCATCGCGGGATAACCGGTATCGTCCCGGGGAGGATCTTATAATTGCCCTCCTCGGGAATCCAAAGAAAGGGCAACGACATGAGAAGCATAAGGATAGGCAATGACATACATATCCGCTGGCGCATACTATGCAGCGGCGAGCCTGAGGTCTTCGAGGACAAGGACGTGGCGGTTACGTTGACCGACGCACTGGGACGCGAGGCTTGCATCGACTGGACGGCGACTGAGGCAGGGTATATAGAAGTGACATTCCGAGGCCGTGCCCAACTGTATGCAGGGGTGTACACCCTGACGCTGACGGAGAACCGCGGCAGGGACGGAATGGTGACGGTGGACAGACAAAACGCCTTCCGTCTCGTCGCACGCCAGGACAGTGTGATTTCCGGAGGTGGACACGGTTGCCTCTGCGGGATGTCCGTGGAGACTGTGGATGTGACAAGTGATCTCCAGATGCCGTCGCTCGGCAAGGGCGTCATCCGCGTCTACAATATCGCACGCAGCGTGTGGGGCGACGGCCTGAAGAGTGACGGCGAGTCTGTCCACATCAAGGTCGCAGAGGATTCCGCCGACGTGCTCTCCGTAGACGAAGAAGGTATCCATGTCAACAGGGAAGCTCTCGGTACGGGAGACTACATAATTGCCACGCCGGAGGATATAGATGCCATCATCGGTAATGTGAAATCCGGATGAATGTGTCTTGATTTTTGTGGGGTAAATAAAAAAGCCCCCAGCCTGTTAAAATAGTAACGCCAATCACTTATTAACAACGACACCGCTACAGTGCACAACTGGGGGCTTATGTCCTTCGTTGCACCGTAGCGGTTTTGGTGTTTAAGTAATTGGCAATGCAAAAGTACAAAAAAATATCGGAATGACAAGGTTTGACATACTTTATTTTAACAGGGAACTAATAAAAAGACTTCAGGACGCAGGTATCAAGCCCGGCGACTGCCGTTACATAGAGTTGTATGAAGACTACCTACACATGATCGAGCAAGGTGACAAGGTTACCTATATCGTTGCCGTGCTGGCTGAGAGATACCATGTATGCGAGCGGAAAGTGTACAGCCTAATCAAGCGCTTCGGTACTGACTGTACTCCAGATGCAGTATGACTCACTGCGTTTTCTACGTTTTCTTATGGCATAATGTTACCTTTGTGCTGTCAAAAAAAACAAGACAAATGAGAAAGCAATATATGTCGGCACCGCTTCCTTTCCAGGGACAGAAGCGGAATTTTGCCAAGGAGTACATCAAGGTACTCCAACAGTACCCTGACGGCACGACATTCGTAGATCTCTTCGGAGGCAGCGGCCTGCTGTCGCATATAACCAAGTGTCAGAAGCCGAACTCCACAGTCGTGTATAATGACTTTGACGGCTATCGCAGGCGTCTGGAAGCCATACCCGTTACAAATGCACTGCTGGCGGAACTGAGGCGGATTATTGACGTTTCGCGCCACAAGCCGATACAGGGCGAACTCAAGGCGCGAGTGCTGGATTGTATGAGAAAGTATGAGTGCAAGTATGGATATATAGACTGTATCACGCTGTCGTCGTCTCTCATGTTCTCGATGAAATATGCAACAATGTTTGAGGATTTTGAAAAGAGTACATTATATAATAATATAAGATCAGCAGATTATCAGGAATGCGCCGACTATCTTGACGGGCTGACCGTGACATCCATCGACTACAGGGAAGTGTTTGACAAGTATAAGGATGACCCGTCTGTGGTCTTCATCGTTGACCCTCCGTATCTGAGCACAGACAGTAAGACATATCGAATGTACTGGAGGCTGTCGGACTACCTTGACGTGCTGACGGTGCTTGCAGGACACAGATTTGTATACTTCACCTCGGACAATTCGTCCATTATTGAACTGTGCGACTGGATTGGACGGAACAAGTCTATTGGCAATCCTTTCGAGAATAGCTCCCGTCTGGAGTTCAACGCCCATATGAACCATAAGTCATCATACACGGACATCATGCTGTACAAGGTTGACTGCCCTTCGAATGTCATTCAAACATCTCTCAAACCATGAACAAATACTATCGACTGCTTGGTAAAATAATGAAGAAAGGAAAGGCCCAGACCAACAAGAAAGGAAATATACGTTACTTGCTCAACGAACAGTTGTCACTCACGCCTGCCGACCTGCTGGATATATTCGAGAGTCACGGCATTGCCAGAAAGAAGTTGAAGAGCGAGTTGCAGTTGTTTATGCAGGGTGAGCGCAATGTGGAGCGCTACCGTGATGCGGGCATCAACTGGTGGGACTATTGCGGCAGCGTGCTGGTCAACAGTTATCCGACCTACTTCGAGAGACTGCCTCCTCTCATCGCGAAGATAAACAAGGAGAAGCGCAATAGCAAGAACTATGTGCTGTTTCTCGGTGAGACTGGTGCGGAGAGCAATCAGGCGCCGTGTCTGAGTCTTGTGCAGTTTCAGATTGACGAAGGAGAACTGGTGCTGTCGGCCTACCAGCGCAGCAGTGACGCCAATCTCGGACTTCCTGCCGACATATACCATCTGTATCTCATGGCACGACAAATAGACCTTCCGCTGAAGTCTATAACGCTGAACCTCGGCAATGTGCATATCTACGAGAATAATCTTGACCGCACGCGTCTGTTACTCGATGGTAACGAGAATGTAAAATTTGACTTGAATGTATAACAAAAAAAAGGCATCTGAACTCGTATTCAAATGCCTTTCTTTGCTTTGCTTAAATGATTTTCAAGGCACATTTCGTTTTTGTGCTAAAAAATCACGTTTCGTTTTTGTAAACGTGCGCGTTTCGTTTTGCCGTGATTACATGGGTGCGTGGATTGAAACATGTTGTCCTCCTCTTCCTTGTGTACGGTTCCGAGGTCGCACCCTACATGGGTGCGTGGATTGAAACAAACAATGGTGTGAAAGATGTCGAACACTCATAAGTCGCACCCTACATGGGTGCGTGGATTGAAACCTTACTACGAGTGTCAGCCTTGATATTGTCTATCGTCGCACCCTACATGGGTGCGTGGATTGAAACACACGCAATTACGTTTCCTGCACCGTTTTCGTGTCGCACCCTACATGGGTGCGTGGATTGAAACGTCCGCCTGCTGCACCCGCCCCCACCGTAGACCCGTCGCACCCTACATGGGTGCGTGGATTGAAACCGGACACCCATGCGTTTCCGTACACCCATGCTTCGTCGCACCCTACATGGGTGCGTGGATTGAAGCACAGCGTGAGCGGCGGAACATGGGGCAATGCCTCGTCGCACCCTACATGGGTGCGTGGATTGAAACTGTCCGATAACAGAATTTTTATTGACATAAGGGAGTCGCACCCTACATGGGTGCGTGGATTGAAACCTTAACTTGTTCGTTAAACATCTCCTTAGAGAAGTCGCACCCTACATGGGTGCGTGGATTGAAACAAGTTTTACATCTACACCAGTTGATGTAAGTCTGTCGCACCCTACGTGGGTGTGGGTAAAACTATATGCTGTTATGTTCTCCTTTGATAGAGTTGGAACAGGAAAATAAGGGTATAAAATAGATATGGTAAAATGAATTTGATTTCACGGACTGAAATTCATGAGACCAAACAAAGAGAGCTATATTGAAAGTATAGTGTGTGTTGAATGTCAGTGCCTTGTAAGGTATTCCACGATTTTGACATTTGCCTTGCTCAGTTCCTCGGAAGCAAGGGCGAGGTTGCGGCTGAATTCCTCAAAGGTGTTCTCTCCGCCGTCAATGAGGTCAGTGACGGATTTGACAAGCATGCACGGTACGTTCATAAGCGAGCAGACAAAAGCCACGGCGGCGCCTTCCATATCTTTCAGTTCGCCTCCGTGCTGTTCCATGACTTTGAGGTCGCAGGGCTGTATGTCAAGTGAAGAGCCTGTCGTCACTTTCCCCATAGGCATATTGAGAGCTTCGGCAATTTCTGCGGAACGCTCGGAGATAGGGTAGTTGCCGATGGACTGTGTGTACCATTTATCATCGCCCATTACGCGTCTGTCATGGAAAATCACTCCGTTTCCTATATATACCTTGCCTATCTCTGCACCGTTTTTACTGAAAGCTCCACAGGTGCCGCTGTTTATTACAAGGTCAGGATGTATTGTCTCGATTGCCTTTAGAACAGTGATGGAGGCTGCTTCACATCCTATGAGACTGGAACCGTGCTGTTTGCCGTTTACAACGATGTACAGAGAGTCTTCCTTTGACAACTGATGCTCGTATAGCTGGCATGGTAATGGGTCGAAAGCTCCTTCAATTTTCTGTACTCCAAATTTCTCGACAAATGGTTGTGCCTCTGCCTCCATGGCAACGATATAGCATATTTTCATGATGGTTGTGTACGGTTATGTGGTTTGATGGTTGTGCGGTTTGACGGTCTTACGGATATTGGTTTTTGGTTATAGGAAGAGTAATCTCCGTATAACCGTATAACCCACTAAATCAATTTCCTGTGTTGTTTAAGTCGATATTCCTTGAGTCTCTTCATGCTCTCTTCCTTTAGGCTGGACGAGAAAGACCAGTCCATGAATCTCTCGGCAATGATATTGACTGCCTGGTCGGAAGGGTGGAGCATATCCTCTTTATAGAATCTATAGTCACGCAGTTCGTCAAGCTGTATCT
>JAIDEM010000105.1 GCA_029054825.1 Prevotella sp.
TGTCTCTGACGAGCACCACGGAAAATAACGCTGGAGACCAGCGTTTCCGTAGCCTTGACGGCATAAAGGACACCGTTCCTTTGCCGCAAAGGTCATCCCGGAGATATCAACAAGACACATCTTGTCTGAAAAAGGCAGCAGAGGTATCTACTTCTGTTGCCTTTTTTTCATGTATATACAACTACCGCAATAGCGGCAGGAGCCGCAACCGCACATGAGGACCGTCACCTCCCCTGCCTCCGACACCTACACTTAGCCTATAGATAGCGGAGGGAAAGGCAATACCACTGTGGCAGAATCCATCACAGATGTTTCATAGAACCTATTTTATCTTCATCACAATGAAATTCGATGCGTATGGCAATGGTTGTGAATGAAGATATTCAGGCAGCGCCCCTACATTATTAGTACGGTAGAAGCAATAATTCCACCCTTGTCCCATATCCGTGTACAGAGCCTCCTTCACATCTTGAGACAGCAGGGCTTCTATGAAATTACCGAATGTAACAACACCAAGACTTTCGTAAAAAGCGAGGTTTCCACTTGAATCAAGGCAAAGAGCACGGAAAACGTTTTTATTCCCTAACGGCCTGGTCGTTTTCACGGCTTTCCCCTTGTGTATCATCATCTCCTGGGCAAAGCCCATCCCGCCCTCTTTCGCCGCGGCATCCAATGCCGGAGAATATACCTTATAATGGAATTGCGGCCCAGAGATTTCAGACCATGTGAATGCTCCCGTATTTCGTTTACAACGATAACCTTTGAATCGTTTGCCACTGGAGACATGGTCGCCAGCCACATTTGAGTGTCCCTTATAGAAATCCGTGCCTGTAAAAGCCCCAGCAAAAGCAAGGATGATGGAATCATTTTCGGCTGAAGGGATTGCGCCGCAGACCATGTCCATCTGCAGATGCCCCATGTCTGGTCTCAGACATATCAAATCGCCATAACCGGTTTCAACATGAGACATGGAAAGGGCATCAGACTGAGCCTTTGTGAAATCACGAATCATTGGTTCCTTGATGTCCGGGTGAACTCCACGGATTACGTCAATAAACAGCTTAACACGAGCCAGCACCTCACGGCCGCGGTTACGCCACCATGAAGAGCGACGTTCAGGGGTCTTTGCGTTAAAAGCAAGTGCGTCTATACCAAGATGTTCCGCCTGATACAGTGCTCTCTCATTATGGTATTTCTGTGAAATGAGGATGATTGAGTCTTGGCTATAGACCTCGCGCATTTTCGCTATGGAATTGAGTGTCCGCGTACCATCATAGTCAAGGATGATACGGACGGAATCGACACCTTGCTTTATCAAAGAATCACGCATGGCAGTAGGCTCGTCATAGCCATTCTCGGTGTTCCGGTAATCACCACCACTGACCACAAGCCAATCAACCTTGCCGGCATTATACAGTTCTGCACCGGCCTTTATCCTATAGTCAAAGTAATAATTGCGGCGTCCTGTCCACGTTGATATTGGCGAAGTGCCCAAGACAAGGCCTATCTTGCGATGAGGAATGCTGTCTACATTATCATATAACCTGCCTTTGGCTGTATATGCAACGGTCTGATCGCATATAACCATCACACAAACCAATAACAGCAAAGCAAACAAGAGCATTATGCAGATTTTTCTTCTCATATTATATACGACTTAAGGAGGGTTCTATGAATTAGACTTGTCAGATATATCAGAACATGTACATCACGGTCTACGGTCACAAAGTTAATACATTGTTCTGACACATCAAAAAAAATACGCCAAGTTTTTCCATGACGATGGAATTTTTCTGGTCTGAGTGTCGGGACGGATGTCGAATGCCCTACGCGAAAGTATTGTGCGGATGGCAAAGATGTACCGCGGTGCGCCTGAAACGGCATAAAACACTGAGCATGGCGGTATTGCCATAGCCGTGCAACGGATTTACGGCGGAGCAGACTCAAAGATGCGTTTCACGCAAAGCGGACGCACTACGGCATGAAACGCCGAGCATGGCAGTCTTATCATAGCCGTACAACCTACTCGCTACGGAAAATCACGGCACGGAACTGGAGCGAAAGGCATATTCACGAAGTGAAGGCGACCGTCCACTCCCGAGGGGCGAAAACATACGCGAGTTTTCTTATGCCCTATTTATCATAACATTCAAAATACACTCGTCAGCGTGCCGATTTTGACGTTTTCCAGCATCATCCCTATATGTTTCGACGACAAAAAGTGACCTTTTCCCTGCAAAAACGACACATCCATACAGGTAAAAGGTGACCTTTCATTATACAAAAGGTCACCTTTTACAGCTTACCCATCACATGCAATACGACAAACAATGTCGTATATCTTTATATTTCAATACATTGCACAAATATGAAATCCATGCAAAATTCACACGCCTGACACCTTATCCGTATTTTCATCCAATTCTCAAGGCATGAAAATGCATCGGGTTTTCATATTCCACACCATGCAAGAGAAGCCATTCCTTACCATCATCCGCATTTTACGGACAGAAACAGCAGACGCGTCACATAGGACAGACATCCCGACATCTGACGACAATATACACCACATGACAGAAAAAAGTCATGCAAATACATCTTGTTTTGAAATATTTTTTGTAATTTTGCTCCAAATTAAAGCCCCTACACATATCACGCAATGACAACAAAGACCTTTTTCCATAAGCTCTGGAGCAAATACATTTGGCTGAACATCGGACTGATGGCCGCTGTCGCCATTGCATTCGTCCTTGCCATAAGTATCGGAACAGACACCTACACCCACCACGGGGAGGTCATCAGAGTGCCCGACCTTCAGGGCAAGAGATTCGAGGACGCACAGCAGTTGCTGAAAAGCTCCGCCCTCGACATCGCCGTCTCCGACACCGGCTACAACCGTATGTTGCCGCCCGGCTGCATACTCCAGCAGATTCCGGAGGCAGGAGAGCGCGTGAAGAGCGGCAGATGCATATACGTGACTCTCAATGCCTCGCAGAAACCGATGCTTACAATCCCTGACATCATAGACAACAGTTCACTGCGCGAGGCCACAGCAAAGCTCCGCATCCTCGGTTTCAAGGTCGGCGAACCGCAATATATCTCCGGAGAGAAAGACTGGGTCTACGGCATTGTATCGAGAGGCAAGAACCTCGTAGCAGGTGACCGTGTATCACTGGATGTCATGGTGTCGCTGCAGGTAGGCAGCGGCATGCTCGGCCATGAGGACGAAATCATTGTTACCGACCATGAATATCAGGAAGAGACGGAGGGGATGCCCGATGTTATGGAGGAAGACCCTTTCGAGGAAATTATCGAATGACAATCCCTTACAGAAAAGAACAGCTGATGATTAAAGACGAAATATTTGAAGACGACGAACTGCTCGACGATGTGCAGGAGAGCAACGGCGGCGACGGCGGACTGTATGAGCATTTCCGCATCGTGGCAGATGCAGGGCAGGAGCCGCTGCGCATAGACAAGTTCCTGTCTGAACACATGCAGCACTCCTCGCGCAACCGCATACAGCAGGCGGCGGAGGCTGGCTACATACATGCCAACGGCAAGCCCGTGAAATCCAATTACAAGGTGCGCCCTGGCGACGTGTTGACACTTATGCTCACCCGACCGCCACACGATACGAGCATCCTGCCGGAGGATATTCCGCTGGATATAGTATATGAGGACGACCACCTGATGGTCGTCAACAAGGCGGCAGGCATGGTCGTACATCCTGGAGCAGGCAATTTCACCGGCACTCTCGTCAATGCCATGGCATGGCACATGAAGGATGTGCCGGAGTATGACCCTAACTCTCCAGAGGTAGGACTGGTACACCGCATAGACAAGGACACGAGCGGCCTGCTCCTCATAGCCAAGACGCCGGAGGCAAAGCAGAACCTCGGCAAGCAATTCTTCAACAAGACCACACACCGCTCATACCATGCGCTCGTGTGGGGACACATGAAGGAGGACGAAGGGAGGATAGAGGGAAATATCACACGTGACCCCAAGGACCGTCTGCGGATGACCGTCACCGCGCCAGACTCGGGCATCGGCAAGCCTGCCGTGACCCATTGGAGGGTGATAGAGCGTTACGGATACACCACACTGGTAGAGTGCATCCTCGAAACAGGGCGCACACACCAGATCCGTGCCCACATGAAGCATATCGGACACCCGCTCTTCGCTGACGAGAGATACGGCGGCACGGAGATTCTCCGTGGCGAAAGGTCTTCGTCATACAAGGCTTTCATCAACAACTGCTTCAAGCTCTGTCCGCGGCAGGCTCTCCATGCAAAGACTCTCGGCTTTGTCCATCCTGTGACAAACAAGCAGATGGACTTCACGTCTGAGCTGCCTGAAGACCTCGGGGCGGTGATAAGGAAATGGCAGGAGTTCATAACCGGGACGACACGCGACACATTCAGAGAGTAAGCCCGTGTGGCATACGGATGAGACACATTAATAAAGAACAAGTAGAAACATAACGACAAAAGATATGAAACGTACCATTGCTATTGTTTGCGGCGGTGACTCAAGCGAGCACGGAGTGTCAATGCGTTCCGGACAGGGAATATATTCCTTCTTCGACAAAGAGCGCTACAATGTATATATCGTGGAAATCAAGGGAACAGACTGGAAGGTCCATCTCGGCAACGGCGATACCGTGAAAATCGACAAGAACGATTTCTCTTTCGTTGAGGACGGCACAAAAAGGACATTCGACTATGCCTACATCACCATACACGGAGCACCGGGAGAGAACGGAATCCTGCAAGGATACTTTGAACTCCTGCATATCCCCTACTCTACAAGCGGTGTGCTCGTGGAAGCACTGACCTTCGACAAGTTCGCTCTCAACAATTACCTCCGTGGATTCGGTGTTTCCGTGGCAGACAGCATCCTCGTGCGCCACGGACATGAAAACGAGATCGACGAGCAGGAGATAGTGGAGAAGCTCGGACTGCCTCTCTTCGTGAAGCCTGCCGCAGACGGTTCGAGCTTCGGTATCACCAAGGTAAAGGATGCTGACCATCTCGCTCCGGCTCTCAGAAAGGCATTCCTCGAGAGCAGCGACGTGATGATAGAAGGATTCCTTGAAGGCACTGAAATCAGTCAGGGATGTTACAAGACACGCAAGAAGAGCGTTGTGCTCCCTGCTACAGAGGTTGTCACAGACAACGAGTTCTTCGACTATGACGCGAAATACAACGGCATGGTACAGGAGATAACCCCTGCACGTCTTGCCCCTGAGACAACAGAGCGCGTGGCGAAGGTGACATCTGCCATCTACGACATACTACACTGCAACGGCATAATACGCATAGACTACATCATATCCAAGAACGCTGACGGCACAGACAAGATAAATATGCTCGAGCTAAACACCACTCCGGGCATGACAGCGACATCATTCATCCCTCAGCAGGTGCGCGCCGCCGGCATGGAGATGAAGGATGTGCTCTCTGAAATCGTGGAAAACCAGTTCTGAGCTTAGTCGTTTAGTTGTCTGGTGGTTTAGTTGTTTAGTTATGTGTTTTAGGCTTTAAAGGTTTCAGCAGAGGATACATACAAAAAAAACAACCAACCCGCCAACCCACTAAACGACTAAACCTCCAACCCTCTAAACGACAATACCACCAATCAACCGACAAACCATGCACAACGAGTTTGACCAGATAAGACCTTTCGGCAAGGGAGAAGTCAGGCCTGCCGTAGAGTCACTGCTGCACGACAGACAGTTCATGACCATGCTGCGCGGCTTCCTTCCGCTGCCGAAGTGCGTCATACGCTTTCTCATACGCACAATGTTCATCGGTGTCAACACCACCCTTGACTTCCAGAAAAGATACATGCGCCGCATCGTAGGCTTTACACTGAAGAAGTGTTCTGACGGCTGCACCTTCAGCGGACATCCGCTTCCATCCAAGGGACGGCATCATACGTATCTGTCAAATCACCGCGACATAGTGCTCGACTCTGCCATCCTGTCGTACGAACTGTTCAAGAACGGCTACGATACTACCGTGGAGATAGGCATCGGCGACAACCTCCTCATCTATCCGTGGATAAGGACTCTTGTAAAACTCAACAAGGCTTTCACCGTGAAGCGTGGTCTCTCACCTCGCCAACTGCTGGAAAGTTCGCAGCTGATGTCGAGATATATCCACCACGCCATAAAGGAAAAGGGCGAGAATGTGTGGCTCGCACAGCGTGAAGGAAGAGCGAAAGACTCTGACGACCGTACACAGGAATCGGTGCTGAAGATGCTGAGCTACGGCGGGAAGCTCTGCGAACTGAATATCGTTCCACTGACAATCTCCTACGAATTTGACCCTTGCGACTATCTGAAAGCCAAGGAGTTCCAGCTCAAAAGGGACAATCCACAGTACAAGAAGTCCAAGCAGGACGACCTTGAGAATATGAAAGTGGGCATCATGGGGTATAAAGGCCGCGTGCATTACGAGTGTGCTCCTTGCATCAACGAGTGGCTCGGAGAGTATGACGGTCTTACAAAGGCAGACTTCTATGCCGAGGTAGCAAAACGCATGGACAGGGCTATACATCAGGGATACAGGATATATCCGAACAACTACATAGCCCTTGACATGCTGAACGGTAACCGGGACAACAGCGACAGCTATACAGCCGAGGACGAGAAACGGTTTGAAGACTACCTCAAAGGACAACTTGCGAAGATTGATATCCCCAACAAGGACGAGGCTTTCCTCCGCGAGCGTATGCTGACAATGTATGCTAATCCGCTGAGAAACAAAACAGCAAGCGAGAATGAAGGTGACGGTGCGTAATATATTATGTCTTGCCATGCTATGTCTATGCATGTCATGTACATTGACAGACGATGACAGCGGAGACTACGAATACCCACAACTGGTTGCGGATATATGCGATATACACACCGCCGGCGCGAACAGTATCATCTATGCCACAACAGACTCCGACATACATCTGTCTTTCTCAGAACCGCTGAATGTGTCATGGGCAAAAGAGCAGGATACAGATTACAGAGCGTTGCTCTATTACAATAAGGAGAATAACGGCAATACCGTGCGTCCCATACGTGCACAGCAGGCTTTGATACTGACACCCAAGACCATGGAAGACGCCAAGGACTGGTACGACAACCGTGACCCTGTAAGCCTCGCCACGGCATGGTTCGCGAAGAACGGCAAGTACCTTAACCTCTGCATCGACTTCAAAAGCGGAAGTGCAGACAGTGAAGACGCACGGCAGACGGTAGGGATAGTATGCGAGAAAGTCACGACATCTGCCACAGGAAACCGATACCACTACCGCCTATGCCATGCGCAGAACGGTGTGCCGACATACTATACCGTAAGCCAATATGCCTCAATACCGACAGGAGAGATACAGTCCGGAGATGTCATAACCCTTGATATACAGACCTGGGACGGAGTATTGACAAGGGAGTTCATAAAGCCTTGACACATTTCATGTAAAGAACAGTATCGTCATTCCTGCTGAAACACGGAATGACAAAAGTCCAGGAACAGCTTTCTGCAAGACCATATTTATACAAAGACATACATCATCATGAATAAAATCAATCTGCTTACCTTCGCTTCTGTCTTCCAGAAGCAGGAGTATGAGTCTATATGCAGGGCACATGAAGCCCTGTTTGACGCTCTTGAGCAACACTTCAAAGTAAACGTGATATTCGAGAAAGACCTCGACAGTGTCATGATAGACCGGCTTGATGGCAAGACTCTCGTCTTCATAGCCACAGGAGGCACAGAAGGCATGGTGGTGAAAAACTACCACAGACTGCCAAAACCGCTGACGTTGCTCACAGACGGCAAGGCTAATTCCCTTGCCGCTTCGCTTGAACTCTCCTGCTGGACAAGACAGCAGGGAGACACCTGCACCATACTGCACGGTGACATGGAGAGCATCGTTGCGTCAATAGAAAACGGCACGGCATACACCTCTTGCGCCACGAGCGACAATGCCATGCACCTCCAGACATCACCCATTGCAGGTTGCAGGATAGGTGTCATGGGCGAGCCCTCCGACTGGCTTGTGGCAAGCGATGTCGACTACGCCCTCGCACGTGAACGCTGGGGAGTGGAATATGTGGACATCAGTCTCGACACCGTCAACGGATACTATGACGAGGTGAAGGAGGAGGATGTGATAGAACTTACCGACAAGTTCATCAACGATGCCATTTCATGCAAGGAACCCGACCGCAACGAGGTAGTAAAGGCCATGCGCCTGTATCTCGCCCTGCAGCGCATAGCAGATGAGCAGCAGCTTGATGCCTTGACTGTGCAGTGCTTCAGCCTCATCCCTACGACAGGAACCACAGGATGTCTGGCACTGGCCTTGCTCAACGACAACGGCATAATAGCCGGTTGTGAGGGAGACCTTGCCTCTATATTCACCATGCTCCTCGCCAACCGTGTCACAGGTCAGGGCGCATTCATGGCAAATCCGTCACACATCTGCCGTGAGACGGGCGAGATACTGTTTGCACATTGTACGATAGGACTACGCCAGACAGAGGGCTATATCATAAGAAGCCACTTCGAGAGCGACTCCGGCGTGGCGATACAGGGCATCATGCCGACAGGCAGGGTTACCGTGATGAAATGCGGAGGCAAAGGACTCGAAAGGTCATTCGTTGCCGGAGGCGTCATCCTGGAGAATCAGGACGACTGCCGCAAATGCCGCACCCAGATACTCGTGAAGCTCGACAATCCCGAGGATGCTGCCTATTTCCTTGACAACAGCATAGGCAATCACCACATCATCGTCATAGGCGACTATACAGAAAGATTCAAATAAGGTCTGCAAAGACACGAAACAATATGCCGTCCCTTGGAGCGCAGACTTCCAAGGGACGGCACTTTATTTTAAACAAGGTATACACCACACCTGTCAGGCATCACGTATTATCATAAGATTTTCCGATAGCCGCCATTCATATTAACGTATATAATCACTTCCGCAGTCCACGGAAAAGGGATACCTTTGCACCGGAAATCAATAAAAACACAACGATTATGTCAGCAATCATCCACAATCCCCATGCGGCATGGCTCATCATAGGATGCGCGGCAATGGTATTACTCGTGACGTTTGGCAGCGGACTATGCCACAGACTCTCCCTATTCAACAAAAAGCACCACATACTTGAGTGGGAAAACAGCTCTATCTATGACTGGGACGACGATGACGAATAACGGAAAACACGCAGGGCAACTCGGGACATTCCTATGCAGCTATGCCACGACACTGCTGGAATGTGGTGCGACGACCGTCAGGATAGAGAAGAATGTAGAGCGCATGGCGAGGGCATACGGCAGCAATGCCGAGATAAGCATCTATCCGCGGCATGTGGAGGTAGTGCTCATGGACAACGATAGCGGCAGGACCTCGCTTTGCAGCAAGGCGATAAGCGGAAGCCATATCAATTTCTCCACCGTCACCGCCCTGAGCAAACTGAGCTGGAACTGCCTCGACCGTCATACTCCACTGACCGTGGCCATGAGACAATACAGGCGCATTGTCATCACCGCGCGTATACCTCCTTATGCCGTGACACTGCTTGCAGCAATCGCAAACGCATCGTTCTGCCGCCTGTTTGAAGGCGACTGGCAAGCCATGACAGTAGTCTTTGCCGCCACAGCCTGCGGCTTTCACCTCAAAGATACGGTATGCAGGAGATTCCATATTGACATACGCCTCGCCACAATACTCGCCGGATGCGTCTCGGCAATACTGTCATGCTCCTGCTATGTCTTCAATATCGGCAACACTCCCGACACGGCATTGGCAACGAGCGTGCTCTACCTCATCCCCGGCATACCGTATCTGAACGCCGTGAGCGACCTGATAAACGGACATCATATATGCGCCATGAGCCGGCTGATACACGCCGTGACCATCACCGTATGCCTGTCCGCAGGGCTTTATCTCGGACTTGCACTGATAAAATCCTGTGCCTGATGACACGCTGACCGTGACAGACACACACTTCATCCCCGTAACATCTTATTACAACATAAGCACGTCGCCGAAACCAAACGATACTGTCTATTGACAAAGCAGATACTTGCATCTATACTATACATTGATTTTGGTGACTTACTTAACAGGAAATATCCGACAGAAACAACAGACAACACATGTTACCATTTATCGAAGACTGCTTCTTTGCGTCAATAGCCGCCATCGGTTTCGGCAGCATCAGCAATGTCCCCGTCAAGGCTTTCACAGGCTGTGCCATACTCGCCGCCGCAGGACACGGCACAAGAACGCTCCTGACAGGTCATTTTGACATCGGCATAATACCGGCAAGCCTCGTTGGCAGCCTCATCATAGGGCTGCTGTCCATTCCCGTTGCATCACACTGGAAGGCGCCTGCAGAGAGCATGTCCTTTCCCGCCCTGCTCCCGATGATTCCCGGAATGTACGCCTACCGTGCCATACAGGCACTGATAGCCTGCCTGCAAAACACCTCGGAGACCGACTTCATGCACCAGTTGTATCTGCTGAACTACAACGGTCTGATATGCTGCACCATCATACTCCTGATGTTTCTCGGCGTGACCGTCCCGATATTCTGTTTCAAGCGATATTCATTCTCGGCAACAAGATAACCCACAGAAAACGCTTTATATCAGAAAAATAATGTAACTTTGCAGCACAATACAAGAAAAAGGAAACCATATACACATGGAACTGAGACATCTGAAATCATTCATCGTGGCGGCGAGATGCCTCAACTTCTCTGAGGCGGCACGCAGGATGTGCGTAACGCAGAGCACATTCTCGCAGACAATCAAACTGCTGGAGGACGAACTCGGCAGCACGCTCTTCTTCCGCAACTCTCACGAAGTGACCCTCACCGAAGCAGGCATTGAACTTCTGCCATTCGCGGAGAAGGCGATGCAGGCGGCTGACGACTGCACACAGCGGCTGGAGGACCTCCGCAGACTGCAGTGCGGCACACTGAGCATCGGCGTGACACACTCCTTCAACATGGTCATGCATGAGACTCTGAAGGAGTTCATGAGACGATACCCGGGCATAAGGCTGAGCATAATCTACAAACCCATGACTGAACTCATCGAGCGGCTCTCACGACGCGAGCTCGATTTCGTGCTCTCTTTCCGTCCGCAGGGCTACTATCCGAAGATTGAGTCGCATATCCTCTTCGAAGACCACCTCTCTGTAATCGTGCGGCGCGACCATCCTCTGGCACGGAAGAGTGAGGTATCCATGGCAGACCTGTCGGGATTTCCCGTGGCACTCCCTGCCAAAGGCCTGCAGGCGCGCAACGTGCTGGAGTCCATAATGTCTGACGCCACCGAACTGAACGTGCGTATCGAGATGGACGAGGTGACACCTCTGCTCCGCCTTGTGCGCAATACCGGCATTTGCACCATACTCTCGACCTCCGCCACCGAGGACGACGACGAGCTGTGCGCCATACCCATAAGGCATGAGGGCTGCCGCATGGAGGGTTGCGTACAGACGCTCAAGGAGGGCTACAGGAAAGAGAGTGCCAAGGAGTTCATACGCATCCTCTGCGAAACCTCGCTTGTGAAGAAGCGCATCGGCGAATGGCTGAGGTAAATGCAGGGGCGGTTTTCGCGCGTTTCAGACACAGCTTATCGCATTGATATACCGATATATAAGTCTCATCAACGGCGTTTCCACGCCAGACCGTGGAGCATACGCCATGCGAAGGGTGACCTTTTACACATTAAAGGGTCACCCTTTACTATGCGAAAGGTGACCCTTCACTGGATAAAAGGTCACCTCTCAGAAACACAACGAAAACGCCCTGTAGCATTCCGCCCTACCCCTCTGACGTCAGCAAGCCACAGGCAGGCTATCGCAGGAAAAAACACGGAATCGCTTGCATATATGAAGAAATATTGCGAAATTTGCAGATGAAATGATACTTGCTTTAATAATAATCTACTTTGCATCGCTCTTCCTCTTCGGCCGCCTCACCTCAGGGAAGGCCGGCAACGATGCATTCTTCCGCGCCGAAAGGAAATCGCGGTGGTATATGGTGGCCTTCGGCATGGTGGGGGCAAGCATATCGGGCGTGACATTCATCTCCGTCCCGGGCATGGTGATGACCCAACAGATGACATATCTGCAGATGTGTATGGGATTCATACTCGGATACTTTGCCGTGGCATACATACTCCTGCCGCTATACTACCGCCTTAACCTCACGTCAATATACACATACCTCGGCAAGAGACTTGGAAGAAGGAGCTACAAGACCGGCGCATGGTTCTTCCTCTTGTCCAAGCTGTCCGGTTCAGCGATAAAGTTCTATGTCGTCTGCATGCTCCTCCAACGCTTCGTCATGGAGGGATACGGTGTGCCTTTCTGGCTGACGGCATCGGTTCTGGTCGCCATGATATGGCTGTACACCTGCCGCGGAGGCATCAAGACGCTGGTATGGACAGACACGCTGCAGACGGCGTGCATGCTTGTTTCGGCAGGACTTATCATAGCTGCCGTGGCTGGACAGCTTGACATTCCTTTCTCCCGGCTGTGGCAGACGGTATGGGAGGACAGCCATTCACGCATCTTTGTCTTCGACGATTTCAGTTCTACGCAGAACTTCTGGAAACAGTTCCTCTCTGGCATCTTCACCGTGATAGTGATGACAGGTCTCGACCAGGATGTCATGCAGAAGAATCTTACCTGCAAGACGTTGCGCGATGCACGCAAGGACATGTGCACATACGGCTTTGCCTTCCTACCTGTCAATGCCATGTTCCTCTTTCTCGGCGTGCTTCTGATGATGCTCTGCACCCGGCAGGGACTGGCGTTGCCTGCGAAAGGCGACGAACTGCTGCCGATGTTTGCTGCTACAGGAGCTCTCGGGACATGGGCAATGGTGCTGTTTTTCATAGGGATAATCTCGACATCATTCTCCACAGCCGACTCAACCCTCACCTCCCTGACTACAAGCCTATGTGTAGATATTTGTGAAAACACTGAGGACGAAAGGCTTCGCAAGAGGGTGCATGTTGGTGTCGCCGTGGTGTTTGCCCTCGCCGTGATACTATTCGACAGCATCGGTTCGTCGAGCGTCATCAATCTTGTGTATACCGTCGTCGGCTATACCTATGGTCCGCTGCTCGGGCTGTTTGCCTTCGGACTGTTTACACGATACGGTGTGAGAGACAGGTTTGTGCCTTTCGTCTGCGTCGTTTCGCCGGTTCTGTGCTTCACTATAAACGAAATAGTCCATAACCTCCTTGGCTACCAATTCGGTTATGAACTACTTATGCTGAACGGCCTTGTCACTTTCTCTGGCCTGATGATGCTCAGAACCGGGAGAAGGACGGCTTAGAATGTCATGTTGATGGCGAAACGCACACCGTTCTTTATGGCAGTGTCAAGGTCATTGTATGAGAGGCGGTGCACATAGTCCACCTCAAGGAACTTGAAGATATTGTGCACACCGACACAGACCTCGGCATACGGCTTGCTGCTCATGATGTTGCATCCTGCGGGAAATTGCAGCAGGATGTCACTGCCGGCGTTTTCGGGCAGGTAAGGGTTGTTCTTGTTTGTGAGCTTTCCGTACATTCCGCGGAACGATATGAACTCACGCCACTTCAGTTTCTTCAGCAACGGCACACGGTTGAAGAGCTTTCCGTTCAAATCCCATGACACATGCCACATGGCATAACGGTCGTTGAGGAACTCCATGTTGTTCATCAGCTGGAACGTGTATGTGCCAGACTGTGACATCCATCCAAGGTTCACACGAGGCATGATGAGCAACGGGAACGGGACAGTGTTCCATTGTGCGCCGCCTGCCACATATATATCGAGCTTTCCCCAGGAGTTGAGCCAGAAACGCTTGTATATCGAGGCCTCCGTAAAGTTCATCTTGTACTTTCCTCCAAGCACTCCGTCCATAGCGACAGTATGGTCTATGGCGAATATCGGTGCATCGAGGTTTATCGGATAGCGGCGCTGCTTTGTGTTGATGAAAGTTTCTCCCGGGGCAAAACGAAACCCGAGATGTGCTTCCGTAGTACGTATCTCCCTGTCAAAAGGGGTGCCGTCCAGCGCGCGGAACTCCATCTCGGCTGCGCCGCGGATACCCTCCGTCTTCAGCCCGATGGTCGTTGCGAAGCCGGCAAGCGTCTCGTACTTGAACTCTATCTGCTGACGGTTGTAGAAATACAGCTTGTCTATCTCGCGTGTCTTGAACGCCATGAACATGTTGTCCTTATTAGTCAGCAGGAACTTGTCCGACGGCGACATGATATCATACTCCGAGAGGAATGTGAACTGACGTATAGGAAACTCCCACGGCTCCCTGTTTTTCTTGTTCAGAGACCATGTGAAGAGCGTGGAATAGTACCATTTCGCACTCTCCGCACCGTAGGCAAGATAGCCGTTCCAGAAGAGATGGTTATTCAGGGCGGCTGTGGTACGGCCGGAAAGCCTGAAGCGCCAGCCGTCGACAATATTCTTGTTGACGATAGTATTGACAGGACCGATATCGAACTTTGACGGTATCGAGTCGCTGAGCGTACACTCCACATAGTTGTTCATGAAAGCTTTCAGCAGGAAGAGCACGGTCTTCATGCCCGGAAGGCTTGCCACACTCTTGGCAAATCCGCCTACACTCTGCTCCGATTTGGTGAGCTTCACCGTGCGGAACTGATTCCAGAAATCCGCTCCGCGGTTACGTGCGTCCTGGTCCACGACGTGCGTTGCCGTGCCGCGGAACTCACGTTTTGCCAGTTCCTTGAACTTATAGTCAGAGAGTTTCGTGGTACGTATCACAACGGCGTTATTCAACATGCGGTTGAGTTTCAGTTCGACAAGCATGTTGTCCGTATCGAGCACCCATTGCCCGTTTGGCAGTTTCACGTACTCCTGCTCAATCTTCATGTTGTCGACAAAGTTGACATCAGACTTCTTTGGTATCGTCAGCGATACCTTGCGGACATGAAGCGTGGAGTCATTCAACACCCATATATCTCCGCGGAATCCGAAATCCTGCTGGTTGTTGGGGACAAAGGTCAGCTGTATGCACTGGTCCTTGTCTATATAACATGTGTCAACGATGTAGTAACGGTAGAATCCGATGGCATCCTTGCCTATCGGCGATGTGAAAGGGAACTGCAGGAGGCGCACCTGATCGTCATAGATGTCTACATCAGTGAAGATGTCTTTCATCGAAGCGTCAAGGATATTGCCTGCCGTCTCCACAAGATTGGCAACGCCTACCGAGCTTTCTCCGAGGACAGTGGTCTTCTCCGCACGCGGATTTTTCCTGTAGACCTTGCGCGAGACAGTCTCTGAAATCTGCACAGGGCATATCAGATTGCCGTTCATTGGGCATACCTCTATCTGGTCAACAAGCCAGTCCTTGTTGCCCTTCTCCTTCTGTTCCTGTATGTCTTCAGGAGAGACGTTGTTCTTTGCGAGAGTAAGTTTCTGGTATTTATAGAACTCGTAGTAGTCGTTGTTGTCAAGGTCTGTCTTCTTTTTCGCAGCGATGACGCGCTTCATCAGCTCCACCGCAGGATTGTTTTTCCTTGAATACCTGTTCTTCTTTGACTTGACAACGACCTCTTCGAGCTGCTTTGTGTCCGGTTTAAGTTTCACAACTATATGGTTTTTCGTCTTCTCTGTGATGAGAATCTCCTTGGTCTTGTAACCCATAGCTGTGAAATAAAGTTTCCATCCATTATGTCTCACAATGGAGAAACAGCCATTATAATCTGCCGCAGTCATTACATGATGAGTGCGGTAGACAACACCGGCCATAGCGATGCTGTCGCCGGTGGCAGCGTCAATGACGACACCAGTTATCTTTTGGGAAAATGCGCCTGCTGCTGTCATCAGCAGCAGGACGCATGAAATAAAGAATCTTTTTACCATTCAGATGATATTAGTCGATTTCCTCGTCAGCCTCATATCCGCCCATCTCGCGGATAGCGTTCTTGAGGATAGTATACTGCTGATAGAGGTGGTTTACAGGAACCTCTCCCTTGGTGTAGTCGTGCATAGGCGACTTGAGGAAGAACGAGAGGAAACGCTGGTTGCCCACCTTGCCTGCGCGTGCGGCGAGGTCAGAGAGGAGCACGAGATCAAGACATACCGGAGCGGCAAGGATAGAGTCGCGGCAGAGGAAATTGATCTTTATCTGCATAGGATAACCCATCCATCCGAAGATGTCGATATTGTCCCAAGCCTCCTTCTCGTCGTTGCGAGGAGGATAATAGTTGATGCGCACCTTATGGTAATAGTCAGTATAGAGGTCCGGCTGGTTCTCTGCTACGAGGATTGACTCAAGAGTCGAGAGTTTGGAGACCTCCTTTGTGCGGAAGTTTGCAGGCTCATCGAGCACGAGTCCGTCGCGGTTGCCGAGGATGTTTGTAGAGAACCATCCGTTCAGACCGAGGCAACGTGTGCCGATGATAGGAGCGAAGCCTGACTTTACGAGTGTCTGTCCTGTCTTGAAGTCCTTGCCGCAGATAGGCATCTGTGTCTTCTCTGCCATCTCCCACATGGCAGGGATGTCCACTGTAGTGTTAGGAGCACCCATGATGAACGGTGCGCCTTCGGCAAGAGCAGCGTAAGCGTAGCACATGGAAGGAGCGATATTCTTTGTATCGTTTGCCTTCATGGCAGCCTCAAGATGCTCGAGAGTGTCATGCACCTCTGTGTTGATTGGCACATAGACCTCTGTAGAAGCAGCCCAGAGCATCACGATGCGGTCGCAATCGTTGGCAGCCTTAAAGTCGCGGATGTCCTTGCGGAGAGCCTCGACCATGTCCCAGCGTGTCTTGCAGTCCTTCACGTGTGTGCCGTCAAGACGTGCTGCGAAGTCCTTGTCGAAGCAAGCCTTCATAGGAACGATCTTCTCCAGCTCGTCCTGGACAGGGAGAATGTCCTTAGCCTTGAGGACATCAGCATTGACAGCAGCCTCGAAAGCGTTTGCCGGATATACGTCCCAAGTACCGAATACAATATCGTTGAGGTCTGCGATTGACACGATTTCACCGTATGTGAGGTACTTCTTGTCATCGCCCTTGCCTACACGGATCTTGTCATACTGCGTCATTGAACCAACAGGCTTTGCCAGACCCTTACGAGCCATGAGCACACCTGTCATGAACGTTGTGGAGACTGCACCGCAGCCTACAACCATAACGCCAAGTTTGCCAGTAGCTGGCTTTACATTTGATGTTGTCATAATTACTTTTAAAGTTAATATGTTAGTGTTATGTTAGATTCCATTCCTGTCGTCAAGCCTCTTCATGGCTGTACCCTGAGGCTTGCCTTGCCTGTCACCGTCCTGCGCAAGAGTTCGTATAT
>JAIDEM010000106.1 GCA_029054825.1 Prevotella sp.
ATATTGCGTTAACCAAAGCGAGCAAACGATAAAAAAACAAATACACAAAACAATGAAAATCAAAGCAAATTACGTTAATGCTCCAATTTGGAAGGAGCTGACTATCAAGTCAACACTTCCACAGGAGCTTGAATGTCTTGATGAGATTGCACACAATCTTTGGTGGGCTTGGAACTACGAGGCCCGTGATCTTTGGCGTGCACTTGACAGCGATCTTTTTGATAAAGTAGGCGAGAATCCTGTCGCCCTGCTGGAAAAGCTCCCTTACGAGCGTAAGGAGGAGTGTGCCAAGGACAAGGAAATCATGAAGATGGTGAAAAATGTCAACAAGCTCTTCAAGGAATACATGGCGCAGCCAGTTGACAAGAGTCGTCCTTCTGTTGCTTATTTCTGCATGGAGTACGGCATTTCACAGGTCCTCAAGATATATTCTGGAGGTCTCGGCATGCTTGCTGGCGACTACGTGAAGGAGGCTTCCGACTCAAATGTTGATATGTGTGCTGTCGGTTTCCTGTACCGTTACGGCTATTTCAAGCAGTCTATCTCCATGGAGGGTGACCAGATTGCCAACTATGATGCACAGAACTTCAACTCACTCCCAGTAGTGCGCACTCTCGACCCTGCCACAGGCGAGCCGCTTGTTGTTGATGTCCCTTACATGAACTATATGGTTCATGCCTCTGTATGGACAGCTAACGTCGGCCGCGTGAAGCTCTATCTCCTTGATACCGACAATGAGATGAACTCTGAGTTTGACCGTCCTATCACACACGCACTCTATGGCGGCGACTGGGAGAACCGTCTTAAGCAGGAAATACTCCTCGGTATCGGCGGTATGCTGACACTGAAGAAACTCGGCATAAAGAAGGACATCTATCACTGCAACGAGGGACATGCCGCACTGTGCAACCTTCAGCGTCTTATCGACTATATCCATGAGGGACTTACATTCAACCAGGCAATAGAACTTGTGCGTGCTTCTGGTCTTTACACATGCCACACTCCAGTGCCGGCAGGACACGACTATTTCGACAAGGACCTCTTCGGCAAGTACATGAGCGGTTACCCACAGCAGCTCGGTATCTCTTGGGACGAGTTTATCGGCATGGGACGTACAAATCCTGACGACCACAACGAGAAGTTCTCCATGTCTACATTCGCTCTCAACACCTGTCAGGAGTCCAACGGTGTATCAAGACTCCATGGATGGGTATCACAGAAGATGTTCGCTCCTACATGGGCAGGCTACTGGCCGGAAGAGAACCATATCGGATATGTTACCAACGGTGTCCACTTCCCTACATGGTGTGCGACAGAGATGCGTGACATCTATGCCAAGTATTTCGACAAGAACCATCTCAACGACCAGTCCAACGAGTCTATATGGCATGGTATCTACAACTGTCCTGACGAGGAGCTTTGGGCTACACGTATGGAGCTGAAGAACAAACTTGCAGACTATATAAAGATAAAGTTCAAGGATGTATGGCTCCGCAATCAGGGCGACCCTGCACGTGTCGTCTCACTGCTCAACAAGATTAATCCTAACGGCCTTACAATCGGCTTCTGCCGCCGTTTCGCGACATACAAGCGTGCTCACCTTCTCTTCACAGACCTTGAGCGTCTCTCCAAGATCGTGAACAATCCAGAGCACCCTGTGACATTCCTTTTCGCAGGCAAGGCTCACCCGGCAGACGGTGGCGGTCAGGGACTTATAAAGCGCATCTACGAGATTTCACAGCGTCCTGAGTTCCTCGGCAAGATCATCTTCCTTGAGGACTACGACCAGCAGCTTGCACGCCGCCTCGTTTCCGGTTGCGATATCTGGATGAATACTCCTACACGTCCTCTCGAGGCTTCAGGTACATCAGGCGAGAAGGCCGAGATGAACGGTGTTGTCAACCTCTCTGTCCTTGACGGATGGTGGGTAGAGGGCTACCGCGAGGGTGCAGGATGGGCTCTACCTGAGAAGCGCACATACCAGAATCAGGGCTATCAGGACCAGCTCGATGCCGCTACTATCTACAATATGCTGGAGAACGAGATTGTACCTCTCTACTACAACAAGAACGAGAAGGGTATCTCCGAGGGCTGGATGCAGGTAGTCAAGAACTCTATCGCGACAATCGCTCCTCACTATACAATGAAGCGCCAGCTTGACGATTACTATGACAAGTTCTATACAAAGGAGGCTGCGCGTTTTGCTGAGCTTTCAAAGGACGACAACAAGGTTGCCAAGGAACTCGCATCATGGAAGGAGACAGTCGCACAGCGTTGGGACAGCATCAATGTCGTTTCCAAGGAGTCCAATTTCACAGAGGGTGTCGCTACTGGCAAGGAAATCAATATCAAGTTTGTCATTGACGAGCAGGGACTCAACGATGCGGTAGGTGTAGAACTCGTGATTCTGAAGAACGATATGACTGACACAGACCGTGAAATCAAGCGTGTTGTTCCGTTCCAGGTGACAAAGGTTGAGGGTAACCTATATACATTCGAGGCTCACTATACACCGTCTCAGGCCGGTGCATACAAGACTGCTGTACGTATGTATCCTAAGAACGACCTCCTCCCACACCGTTGCGATTTCGCATATATCAAGTGGATAGGCTAAAAAAGTAAACAGACGGACTTTTACAAGTCTGATAAATCTATAATCCCCGTCAGCATTTTCGTGCTGGCGGGGATTTTTCATGTCATTTGGTGTCCGATAAGTGTGTTGAACTTTCCGTCTTGCCATGATTCCGTGATAGACAATCCCGTTTCGTTGCCTTTTGCTGCCTGCAAAAGCTCGAGATATCTTCTTGATGAGTATAGTGTATTCATTGGGCTTTCAGCCCGCGAAATGCTGTGGCTCATTTCAAATTTAGCGGAAACCAATATTTTTTATGTCATTTGGCGTTGCCGTAGGTCGCATCGGAAATGAAGGAAAGCCTTTACGACTGTGCATAATTTCTTGTCTCATGTCGTGTTTTTGCGATTCTCCGATTCCTTTCTGAAAAATATTTTCCTTTTTCCTACTTTGTCCGGCATTTTAAGAATTGAACTTAAAGCCTGCCTACTTATGGGATTTTTTAGATGTAAAAGGGTTGTCTGATTGATATAAATCAAAGTAATAGGCTTGGGATAATAAAAACTTTGCATAATACTTGCAAGGTTCACGAAAAGTCTGTACCTTTGCACTCGCAATTGAGAAACAATGCAAAACGATGGCTCCTTAGCTCAACTGAATAGAGCATCTGACTACGGATCAGAAGGTTGCAGGTTTGAATCCTGCAGGAGTCACACTAATAAGAGGAACAAATCATCTGATTGTTCCTCTTATTTTTTTATCATGCTGTGCAGGCAGCCTTCAATTTTGTTGACTTTATTAAATATGAGGGCTCACCCGACAAACATGATGTCTGCGTTTTTTATATTGCTGATGGTGCTGCCCCTGCGAGACAGGGTGGAGGAGGATATGGGTGGAGGGTGACCCTTTGCCGTGTGAAAGGTCACGTCTTGCCATGCAAAAGGTGACCTTTTTCTGCACGAAAGGTGACCCTTTGCAAAACGCAGTGACAGTGCATTCCTGAAAAAACAATAAAATATTGCTCCTTGATGTGTATTATTCGGGAAATAATGCTACCTTTACCGCCGTTAACTAAAATAAGGAGAACACTATGTGCAAGAACGAAAGAATTATCCAATCGACGATACTTGCAGTAAGTATCGTGATTCTGGGGCTTTGTGTCAAGGGCGGTATAGACAACTATGCCGAGAAAGACAGGACCGTTACCGTCAAGGGACTTGCTGAGAAGGAAGTGCCGGCAGACAAAGTGACATGGCCTATCCCTACAAAGGAGCTGGGCAACGACCTGCCGGAGCTCTACAGCCGCATCAATGCCACGACGGCCAAGGTGACGGCGTTTCTCAGGCAGAACGGCATAAAGGATAGCGAGATAAGTGTCAATGCCCCTGTCGTCATAGACCTTAATGCCGACCAATACCGGAATAATGCTAGTGGTTACCGCTATAATGTAACCTCTGTCATCACGGTAACATCCGGTAATGTGAAACTTGTGCGCAACATCATTTCGCGACAAGGTGAACTCCTCAGGCAAGGTGTCGCTGTCGTGGATGGCGGATATCAGAACGCCACACGTTATGAGTATGTCGGCTTCCAGGCAATGAAGCCTAAGATGATGCAGGAGGCGATAAAGAACGCGCGCCTTACCGCTGACCAGTTTGCGGAGAGCAGCAACAGCTCAATAGGCAAGATACATACCGCAGGCCAAGGCCAGTTCTCCATAGAAGACCGTGACGAGAATACGCCATATATAAAAAAGGTACGTGTGGTGACTACCGTCACTTACACTTTGGAGGATTGATTGCGTAAGCAGTGATATTTATGGATATATAAATCTGACAATAACAAAGCTATATGAAGACAGTGGGACTCGTACTCGCCGCGATGCTTGCCAGCATGTCTATGGACATACAGGCACAGCAGACTGAACTGTTGCCGTATATGAATATCGCGAGTGTGCATCCATGGCAAGGCAAGAGGGTGGGGTATATAGGCGACTCCATCACAGACCCTCACCACGGTGGCGGGAAGACAAAGAAGTATTGGCAGTTCCTGCAAGAATGGCTCGGCATCACACCCTATGTCTATGGCGTGAGCGGGCGTCAGTGGAATGACGTGGAGCGTCAGGCCACCTTGCTGAAGCAGGAACATGGCGACAAGGTGGATGCCATATTGGTATTCATGGGAACAAATGATTTCAACCACGGTGTGCCTGTCGGCGAATGGTTTGCCGAGACTACGGAGCAGGTATATGCCGCACAAGGTAAGCCAAAACAGCTTGAGACACGCCGTAAGCGTGAGCCTGTGATGGACGATGCCACTTTCCGCGGGCGCATAAACAAGGGTATTTCCTCGCTGAAACGCCTGTTCCCAGACAAGCAGATAGTCCTTCTCACACCGCTTCACCGCTCATCTGCACAGTTCAGCGACAAGAATGTACAGCCTGCGGAGTGCTATCAGAACTGGTGCGGAGAATATATCGATGCCTATATCCAGACTGTGAAGGAAGCGGGAAACCTGTGGGGTGTGCCGGTGATAGACCTGAATGCCGTGAGCGGTCTCAATCCGATGGTGAAAGAGCAGGCAGTGTATTTCACAGACCCAGCCAAGGACCTTCTGCATCCTTCTACCAAGGGCCATGAGCGTATGGCACACACTCTTGTATATCAGCTTATGGCTCTGCCTGCCACATTCTGATTAAGGATGATGTTGCGCGTGCCATATAAGCAACGGCATGCCGTATATCCGTTGACATTGGCTTCTGAGGAGGAGTGAAAGAAGGTGCCTGAAAGAAGGTAGCCGATTATATATTAATATTTGTGAACTTGTCTTACAACAACAAGGAGTATGTAAACTGTATTTTGCGGGGAGACGTACCATCAGCGACAATGGAAGATTTGCAGAAGATAATAAAAGAATTTAAGGATAAAACCGGCTTACACTGACTATATTAGACGGTCAGCTATATTATAGTACACAGATAAGAGGAGACGGTCCGCTATTTTATGTTGACTAGCTTTATCTCTGTGACATGGACATAACGTCTCTTCCCGATAACCTCACGGTAGATGGCAGTCTTTGGCTCAGCGGTACAGGGACAACATCTCTTCCTGAAAATCTTATAATAGGCGGTGATCTTGAATTGGGAGATTACATTGTTGGACTCATTCCCGATAATCTCATGTTAGGTGGCAGAACTTATCTCCGCGGTATAGAACTGGGCGCAAACAAGGAAAATGGAACGCCACTCCCTGCCGATGCAAGGCGCAAAATTGCCGCAAGGCAGGATATGTGTCTGATATGGGAGCGCAGCGGAAGAAACTATATCAAGGTTGATGGAATATTCTTTGTTGTTGCCAGCCATGAAGGAAACGTATGGCATGTGCGTCGGCTCGATGGTAATGGGCTGGGTTATGTTGTTACTGACGGAGATGAACTCTATGCTTATGGCGATACGGTAAAAGAGGCACGCAGACGCTTATCATATAAGAAACGTGAATCAAAACGTAAAAAAAACTAAGGAGGTCAACAAAATTAATGTATAGTATAATATAGTATCGTTTGATTTTGTTGACTTACTTGTAATGTGTTGTTCAAAAGAAATGATAATCATGGAATGGAATGAATAGATGTTGACGTAACCATTACCACAATTACAAGCTAATGAAAACGGCCACCATACTGACTTGATGTAAGTATGGTGGCTGTCTTGTTTGCGTGTTATTGTCTCTATTGTTATTTATAAGGTCTTACCATTTCAGTTTATCTATGCTGAACACTGGGCCGTCCTTGCAGACACAGACATTGCCCTCCTTGGTATCCTCTACACAGCAGAGGCAGGCACCGAGTCCGCAAGCCATCTTGTTCTCGAGAGACACCTCGCAGTATGTATTTTTCTCCCTTGCGAGCCTTGCTACGGCGAGCATCATGGGCTTCGGTCCGCATACACTTATCTGGCAGAATGTCTGCTTGTTCCAGATGGAATGATCTGTGACAAAGCCTTTCTCTCCTTCAGTGCCGTCTTCTGTGGTGACGTACACCTCTCCTATGGCGCGGAATCTCTCCAGTTCGAGGAGGTCTTTCCTTGACCGTGCGCCGAGAAGAAATACAGGTTTGCCTCCGTTTCTTCTTATGACATCTCCGGCATAGAGCAACGGTGCGACGCCTACGCCACCGCCGACAAGGAGTACGGAGTAGGTGTCTTCCCCTCCTTTATTGCAGTCGGGCGATACGGTGAAGCCGTTGCCGAGCGGAAGCAGGATATTAATCGTGTCCCCCTCTTTCAGTGTGGCGAGAGACTTTGTGCCGTCGCCAACGAGAGCGATAAGCAGCCAGAGTTCATTTTTTTCATAGTCTACATAGTGTATGGAGATAGGGCGGCGCAGGAAGGTGGTCTTTGAACCGTCTATGCGCAGTTCTACAAACTGTCCTGGATCCATGTCCGGCAACGGTACGCTGTCGGTAAGTCTTATGAGTATATATTTCTCGTTGATGCGTTCAACGCATTTTACCGTGAGATCTAACAAGTGTTTCTTTTTCATATCACTCCTATTATTTCGTGAATATCCTTTATGCCGTGATTATCGAGCCAGAGGTCTATACCGTCCTTTACCTTCTTTGTCACGGTAGGGTCAAGGAAGTTTGCCGTACCTATCTCTATAGCTGTTGCGCCTGCCATGAAGAACTCTATGGCATCCTCTGCCGTGGATATGCCTCCGAGTCCCACGACTGGTATGCTCACGGCCTTGCTCACTTGGTACACCATCCTGAGGGCTACGGGCTTTATGCATGGTCCTGACAGTCCTCCTGTACCTATGGAGAGATTGAATCTTCGTCTCTCAATATCTATGCTGGTGCCCATCAATGTATTTATGAGTGATACGCTGTCTGCCCCCTCTGCTTCTACAGCCTTGGCTATATCCGTGACGCTTGTGACGTTAGGCGAGAGCTTCACGATAAGAGTCTTGCCGTATGCCTTCCTTACAGCCTTTACAACGCTCGCCGCTCCCTCACTGGTAACACCGAACGCCATGCCTCCATCCTTTACGTTTGGGCAGGAGATGTTCAGCTCTATGGCACGTATATTCTCCAATTGGCCTATGCGTGCCGCACACTCGGCATAGTCTTCAGGCGATGAGCCGCTGACATTGACTATCATCTGTGTGTCGATGTCCTTGATTTCGGGATAGATATGCTCGCAGAAGTATTCCACGCCTTTGTTTTGCAGGCCTACGCAGTTGAGCATTCCCTGTGCCGTTTCCGCCATACGCGGATAGTCGTTGCCTTGTCGTGGCTTGAGTGTCGTGCCTTTGACGATTATTCCTCCTATCTCGTCGAGAGGTACGAGGTCGGCAAATTCGAGACCGTATCCGAATGTGCCGCTTGCTGTCATTACCGGATTCTTCAGTTCCAGATTGCCAATGTTGACGTTGAGTTTTGCCATTCTGTGATGCTTTTTCTTGTGTTTCTTGGGTAAGTTTGCCAACAAAATTACTAAAATAATCCTAATCTTCCAAAGAAAATCACTGAAAACTGACAATAATGTACGTTATTCTGCGTTTATCTGATATCTGTCGGGAAACGGTAAGACAATCTTTCCCCAGACTATATAATCTTGTAGGAATAAAATATATATATATGACTATACTGGCCATCTTTGCTTTCCTTCTGACGATACTTCTGCCGAGACCTATGTCCAAGGGGCAGGAGATTATTGTAAAGCACAAGGCATACACGCTCAGCTACAATAAATCGCGCAACACGCCCAACTGGGTGGCATGGACTCTCACGGCTGCCCATGCCGACGGTCCGGTACCGAGGGCACGCAAGTTTCTTGCCGACCCGCAGATTCCGCGTCCCTACCGTGTGGAATACTACGACTACAAGGAGTCGGGCTATGACCGTGGTCACATGTGTCCTGCCGCGGACAACAAATGGGATGTGCAGGCGATGAGGGAATGCTTCTACATGTCCAACATGTGTCCGCAAGACCCTTCCCTAAACTCCGGCGCATGGGCAAGTCTTGAGAAGGTGTGCCGCGAATGGGCGAAGACGGAGGGTGCAATCCATATCGTCTGCGGACCTGTATACAAGAAGAAAAAGCATGAGCGCATAGGCATAGACCATGTAGTGGAAGTCCCGGACGGATTCTTCAAAGCCGTGCTCTCCCTGCGCAAGGGACATGAGAAGGCCATAGCGTTTTATTACGTCAATGACTCAAGGAAACAGCAGTACCGCCATGTCTGTACAGCTGTAGACAATATAGAGGCTCTTACAGGACTGGACCTCTTTGCCGGTCTGGACGATGCCCTTGAGGCGAGACTGGAGCGTCAGTGTAATATCAATGACTGGAAATGAGCGCGGCTTGGTACGGTTTTATACGGTTATGCGGTTTTGCGGAGGTTACTTCTCCTAAAACCATAACCGACAACCGTAAAACCGCACAACCGCATAACTGTAAAAATAACAACAATCTATGAAACACTTTCCACCATCAGAACTGCCGATAAATGCTGACGGCAGTGCATTTCATCTTCATCTGAAACCAGAGAATCTTGCAGACCGTGTGATACTTGTCGGAGATCCAGGTCGTGTAGCTACCGTTGCCGCGCATTTCGACTCTATAGAGGCGGAGGTAGAGAGCCGTGAGTTCCGCACCATCACAGGCATGTACAAAGGCAAGCGCATCACGGTGCAGTCTACAGGTATCGGCTGTGACAATATCGACATAACGGTCACGGAACTTGATGCTTTGGCAAACATAGACTTCTCCACACGCATGGAGCGCGAGCAGTTCCGCCAGCTGACGCTGGTGCGCATAGGCACCTGCGGAGGTTTGCAGCCGGAGACACCTATCGGTACATTCATTGCATCCGCAAAGAGCATCGGCTTCGATGGTCTGCTCAATTACTATGCTGGGCGCGACGATGTCTGCGACCTGGAGCTTGAGACGGAATTTGTGAAGCACATGAACTGGTATGCCAAGAAAGGTGCTCCTTATGTTGCTACGGCATGTCCCGAGCTTATAGACCAGATAGCCGGAGACGATATGGTGCGCGGCATAACGATAGCCTGTGGCGGTTTTTACGGTCCGCAGGGACGGCAGATACGCCTTGGTATCCAGGATCCTGACCAGAACGAGAAGGTGGAGTCTTTCCGTTATGGCGACCTGAAGATCTGCAACTTCGAGATGGAGTCGTCGGCCCTTGCCGGACTGGCATCGCTCCTCGGACACCGCGCCATGACTTGCTGTATGGTCATTGCTAACCGATATGCGAAGGAGATGAATACCCAGTACAAGAATAAGATAGACGACCTCATACGCCTTGTGCTTGAGAGAATATAAACGGTTTCGTGCGGTTTTACGGAGAATGCTTTCCATAAAACCATATAACCGATTACCCGTAAAACCGCACACAAGCCTTCCGATTGCCCTCTCTCTGTTTTTTTTATTGTTTGTCTGTCTGGAGATTCTGTACATCCAGATTCTCCATTATGACCAGTTCTCGTGGCAAAGTAATCAGTTATAAGTTTGCCTTCAGATGTAGGTTGTGGTCTATAGCTAAATACCCGAGGCGCATTCTTGTGCGCCTCGGGTATTTAGCTATATTATTGTACTGATTCCCTTTTGTGGCTTCTTGTGCCGTTACTGTCTCATGCTTAGGAGGAATTCCCTCAATACCTTGCATGCTACAGCTGTGGAGACACCAGAGGTGTCGAGGGTGGGGGCGAGCTCGTTGATGTCTGCGGCTACAATGTTGCAACGGCTGCATACGGTGTGTATGGCCCTGCGGAGCTCTTCAAATGTCACTCCTCCTGCTTCGGGTGTGCCCGTGCCGGGGAATACGGAAGGGTCAAGGACATCAAGGTCTATCGTGAAGTAGACGGGTGTACCGTCGGCAAGCGCTTCTATTGCACAGCCTTTATGCTCTCCTGTGATGTCTCCATGCGTAGGGCCTGTGATGTCTTGGAGGGAAAAAGGGTGGAGGTCGGTATGTCCTGCGCGTGCGAACTGCCATTCGGCGCGTTCTCCCGAGCGTATGCCGAACTGATGTATCCTGCTGTCGCCCACGATGTCATGGCAGCGGCGTATGACGCAGGCATGGGATAGCTGGACGCCGAGATAGTCATTACGGAGGTCTGCGTGTGCGTCAAAGTGTATGATATGCACATCCGGGTATCGTTTTGCCACTTCGCGGAAAGCACCAAGGGTGACGAGATGCTCTCCGCCGAGCATCAGCGGAATCTTGCCGTCATCGAGGATTTCCGCCGTATGGTGTGATATGGCATCAAGAGCCATATCTGCCGAGCCCATGGGGATCTCAATGTCGCCTGAGTCGAAGACGGCGATGCCGTCGTACTTGCCTTCATCATTTGGATCTATGAGGTCTTTGTCAAGATAGGGGGAGTAGGTCTCTATGCCGTAGCTCTCGTGACGCATGGCGGCAGAGCCGAACCGCGCTCCCGGGCGGTAGCTTGTCGTACTGTCGAAAGGTGCGCCGAAGAGCACTACCTTGGCTTCTTCATAGTCGGCATCGCAGCCGATGAATGTCTCTATGTTCTGTTTCATTTTCAGTCTCTTGAAGTTGGTTTCTGTGTATTGGCATGATATGGAGGCATCAGTATTTGAACGACGAGCCACCGACGAACTCTCGCATGATTGATGTAGGAGGAATCTCCTTGTCGGAGACAGGCGTGAAGTAATGGATGAACTTCAACAGGCGGTGGGCCTCGGCATATTCGGGACAGTTCTTGGGTACGGAGCGCAGGATTGGCTCGGCGTGGTTGCGCAGGATGGCAAACTCGATGTTCAGTGCGGAGTTGAACATCACATCGGCATTCTCCTGATAAGGGAATATCCATTTCTCCTCTGCCGCGCAGACGTTAGGCCACTGCTTGATGGTCTCGCGTGCAGAGAATGCCCCCTTGTTGTAGTCGCGTATGATACGGCGCAGGAGGCGGTTGTCGCGAGTGGGAATCCAGTTGTGGTCGTCAAGGGAGACATTGGTCAGTGCCGATGTGTAGATCTTGTACTTGTTGCTGTCGGGGATATTCTCCGTAAGTCTCGGATTAAGAGCGTGGATGCCTTCTATAATGAGAATATGCTTGTCCTTTATACGGAGCTTCTTGCCGTTCCACTCGCGCATACCTGTCGTGAAATTGTACTCAGGAACCTCGACATCCTTGCCCTCAAGGAGCTGTACGAGGTGGCTTCCAAGGAGCTTGTGGTCGACCGTCTCGAAATTGTCGAAGTCATACTGCCCGTTCGGCAACAGAGGCGTGTCGGCACGATTTACGAAATAGTCGTCTGTGGAGAAGGATATCGGGCGTAGCCCGCATGCAAGCAGCTGTATGGAGAGACGTTTGCAGAATGTTGTCTTTCCTGAGCTCGAAGGACCTGTGATGAGCACTACTTTCAGTTCCTGCTCTCTGTATCTCTGCTCTATCTCCTCGGCAATCTTGACAATCTTTTTCTCCTGAAGAGCTTCGGAGACCTGTATCAGTTCCGGTGCCCTGCCGTTCTGGCAAGCCTTGTTGACGTCGCCTACATTGGAGAGATGCATTATGACATTCCATTTCACCTGCTCCTTGTAGACATCAAAAGTCATGGGCTGCGGTGTCATCTCCGCCAGCTGTCCGGGATTATCCTTGTCGGGGACGCGCAGCAGCATTCCCTCGCCATAAGGCTCGAGACCAAACACTTTCAGGTATCCTGCGGAAGGAACCAGCGAGCCGTAGTAGTAATCTACCGTGTCCCCGAGAGTGTAATAGTCAGTATAGACCTTCTCGGAAGTCTCCAACAGCCTGACCTTGTCAATGAATCCACGCTCCTTGAATATGCGGATAGCTTCCTCCGTAGGAGACTCGTTGCGCCGGAACGGCATGTCGAGGTCGATGATTTCCTGCATGCGCTGACGCACTCTCTCCACTTCTTCTTTGGTAAGTCCTCGCTTGTTTTCTGGGCTATTTGCAGTGATGTTCTTGAAGTTTCTGACAAAATTGCAGTAGTACCCCCTTGACAGCGGATGCTCTATGAAGAGTTTGCAACCGGGAAACACATCCTGCGCCGCCTTGTAGAGCACGAAGCATAGGGAGCGGATGTAGGCACGCATGCCGCTGGGGTTGCGTATGTCCACGAACTCCACGTCGCGGTTCTGCCAAAGCCTGAACTTCAGTCCCTGCGAGGTGTTATTGACCTTGGCGGAGATTACGGGATACTTGAAGTCGAGTCCGAACTCCGGGAATATCTCTAGG
>JAIDEM010000107.1 GCA_029054825.1 Prevotella sp.
TATTATGCCAGTCTGCATAGACTTGTGTGCGTTAATGCCCTGCAGGTAAGCGATAAAAGACATGGTGACAGTCCGGAAACCGGAAAGAACGTCTTCTGCCGTCTGGCGGAAGCACACTTTTCGCCCGGCACGTTGACTCCACTGACGCTTTTTCTGTTATGATATAATGTGGAAGGCGTAAACGAAGGAATCATGCACATAGGTAAGATACTGCAGCAGAAACTGAAGGATGACGGCAAAAGTGTCGTCTGGCTGGCACGTGAGCTCGGCTGTCACCGTACCAATGTGTATAACCTGTTTGAGAAATACAGCATCGACACCCTGCAGCTTGAACGGATATACGCCATCATGCACTATAACTTTTTTGACCTTTACCGCGAGGAAGTGGAGCGAAGGATAAAGGAAAACCGGGGTAAAGTGTAGCCGATGTCTCTACATGTAGCAGTATTCGCTACACGGTTTTAACACTTATAATGAAAAATCTATATACCTTTGCGATTGCATTGCATAGGATACGCAAGGCTTCCGCCGTTCTCCGGCATTACTACGCCGTAGAGTAGGGGAACAAGCCCGTGGCGTCCCGTGCATCATATGCCATTCACAGGGAGGCGTATGCCGTCTCTCGCCTTCCTGTCGGATGTAAAGGTATAAAAGAGACGCCTATTTCTCAAAAACATTTCCAAAACAAATGAACAAGTTTACTTTATTGTGCTGTGCAGCCTTTGCACTCGTGTTTGCATCATGTACTACAGTTGTCAAGACAGCATCTACGGCAGACGCCCGTGCATCACTGCTTTCCGCTACCGTTGCCGACCTTGAAGTCTCCCCTGAGCGTGTCACCGTCACTACAGCCCCGAGCAAGGCGATACAGCGCGCCGGCATAAGCAACGTGAAGCATGACGCCGAGCGCAAGGCACTCACACAGGGCGGAAAGGACTATGATGTGCTGGTCGATGCCGAGTACATCATCGAGAAGACAAACTATGTGTTCTACAAGAAAATCAAGTCCGTGACAGTCAGCGGCCGTCCTGCAAGGTACAAGAACTTCCATTCGCTCAACGACTCGGTATGGTGCAACCCTGTTTTCCGCGCCACATACGTCAATGCCGTGAAGAACGAGCGTGGCGGACTGCACCTTTTCAAGTAAGAAAATCCCTGACACATAGGATAATATGAAGAAGATAATGACATCAATGGCGGTTCTTGCCGTCATGCTCTCTTCCTGCTCCACTGTCGTAAAGACGGCAAGCACGGCAGAGACGACATCGTCGATAGAGAATGCCACCGTGGCAGACCTTGATGTTGCTCCCGAGCGCATCACATACACCGTCGCTCCGAGCAAGGCGATACAGCGCGGAGGCATGGACAATGTCAAGCGCGCCGTGGAGTCGGAGGCTCTCACGGCCAATGGCAATGCGGATGTGCTGGTAGAGCCTCAGTATATCATCGAGAAGAAGAAATCGCTATTCGGAAGCAAGGTGACATCCGTGACGGTCACGGGCCGCCCTGCCAAGTACCGCAATTTCCGCTCGCTCAACGACTCCGTATGGAGCAATCCTGCCTTCCGCGGGCTTCAGCCTGTCGTGGTAGGCAAGGGAGGAAAGTCACCGTACAAGTTCGCCGGCAGGCAACGCACCGATGCAGGCTATACTGACGGCATGCGCCGCACTGGCTTTTCCACCATCTTCAATATAGGCGGCGGCTATACAGGCTATGACGACCCATGGCAGAGCGTGGACCAGGGATATTTTCGTTCGACACTCACATTCGGCTGGCAGTTCACCCCGAGACTGTTTGCCGGTGCAGGTGGAGGCGTGGATTATAATTTCGGAGAGAAAGTACTCTTTATCCCTGTCTTCGCCGAGGGACGCTGGTATTTCTCGCAGATGCGCGATTCATGGTTCTTTGACCTGAAACTCGGTGCTAACATAGGTAGCGATAGTTATGACAGCGGAGTGTTCGTGGCTCCGTCTATAGGCTACAGTTTCGGCACATTTGAGGTAGCTTTGGAGTATAGCGCCCAGACCTCAAGTAAGGAGTATTGGAATTATAGCTATAGAGGAGAGCATGACTTTAATTTCTCCAACATAGGAATCAGACTTGGATTCAAGTTCTGATAGACTCTATACATTGCGTTTTTTAGAAGTGAATCCTGCATTTCTTTTTATGGGAATGCAGGATTCTGTGTTTTGTAAGAATCTGATTAACAGTATATTTGATATTTATTGCCGTGCTTTACTTATAGCGGTGACACCCTTCCGGCATATTGGTGTCCCGTGCCATGGTATTACAATGCTTTATGAAAGGTGACCTTTTGGTTGGCAAAAGGTCACCTTTTACCATGCAAAGGGTGACCCTTCACAGCATGAAAGGTCACCTTTCGTTTTACAATATGTTTTTACATTGTTTCTGTTGGTTGTATGTGTCGTGGCAGATGGTGATGCACGGAGCCCATGAGGACAGAAAAAACAAATCTCTGAAATACCGTATCTCAACGTGTTTTTTGCTGTTT
>JAIDEM010000108.1 GCA_029054825.1 Prevotella sp.
CACTTACAGAGGTGCTCCCGGAGAGCCTATCCTGATTTCCAATCCAAATTACCAACAAATTCGGAATATACAAAAAGGCTTTTTCTTAAAATATTATAATAAACCAATACACATACTCCATATCCGGGAATATTTTACTACCTTTGCATCGATAAACGGAAATCACCATTTGGAGAGGTGCTCGAGTGGTTGAAGAGGCACGCCTGGAAAGCGTGTAATCGACAAAATCGATTCGCAGGTTCGAATCCTGTTCTCTCCGCACAAGCGAAAGGCTTGGTACTTAAACTAAAGTGCCAAGCCTTTACCTTTTTGTGTTGCCCTTCTATTTTATATGGTATGGCTCACCCGACAAACATGGTAGCCCACTGCCAGCAAAGAATACAAACAAAAAAATCACGTTTTATACTGCAAGATACAAGATGCGCCTGGCATCATCTGTCTCACAGAATAAAACGTGACGATCAAAAGACATTCCCGAAACATATGGAACGGCCCGTTCACACCGTTGCGGGAAAGGTATTATCAGTTGTTCTCCGGACGGAGCTGGCGGACAACCTCTGCAGTACGCCACATCTCTGACTCACGAAGAGCAGCAAGTTCTTTCTCAAGACCTACACGGTAGTCAGGCTTTGAATTGGCGTCTATCGAGATCTGAGCCTCGTTGCCAGACTTGACGGAAGCGTAAAGTCTCTCCACAACAGGCTTGCAGGCATCGTGGAAAGGCCCCATCCAGTCAAGTGCGCCACGCTGTGCTGTAGTAGAACAGTTTGCATACATCCAGTCCATACCCTTTGCAGCGAACAATGGCATGAGAGACTGCGTGAGTTCCTCTACTGTCTCGTTGAAGGCCTCGGAAGGAGTGTGACCGTTCTCACGCAGAACTTCATACTGTGCGAGGAGGAGTCCCTGTATGGCACCCATCAGCGAGCCACGCTCGCCAGTGAGGTCAGATGTTGCCTCGCGCTGGAATGTCGTCTCGAAAAGATAGCCGGAGCCAATGCCGATGCCGAGAGCCAGTGTACGTTCCAAGGCGCGTCCTGTAGCGTCATTGTAGACAGCGTAGGAAGAGTTGAGACCACGGCCCTCGAGGAACATTGTACGCAGTGATGTTCCGGAACCTTTTGGAGCAACCATGACGACATCAATATCCTTTGAAGGGACACAGCCTGTACGGTCTGACCAAGTGATAGCGAAACCGTGAGAGAAATACAGGGCCTTGCCTGGAGTAAGATATTTCTGGAGTGTTGGCCATACGGACATCACTGCAGCATCGGAGAGAAGGCACATCACGATAGATGCCTTGTCTGCAGCCTCTTCGATAGAGAACAGTGTCTCGCCCGGAACCCAACCGTCAGCGATGGCTTTCTCAAATGTCTTGCCCTGTCGCTGACCGACAATCACATCGAAACCGTTGTCGCGAAGATTGCATGCCTGACCAGGTCCCTGCACTCCATAACCGATAACCGCAATCTTCTCGTCTTTAAGTACTTCACGAGCTTTCTCAAGCGGGAATTCCTCACGTGTCATTACCTCTTCGATAACGCCACCAAAATTCATTTTTGCCATTGTTGATAATTTTGATTTGTTGTGTATGACTATTTGTTTTTCTCTATGAATCTTACAGATGAACGTACACATTCCACCTCGGAGATGTACATTTCGTCCTCATGCACTACTTTTGTTATGCGCACCTCGTATTCGTTTTCGGACATCTGCTCCCTATAAAAACGAAGCGTATCCCCAGCATGACATTCGGCGACATAAGCGATTTCAAACCGCGAAAGATACTTGTTCCTGTACATATCAAGCGGAAAGAGGTCCAGCACATGCTCTATATACTTTACCGAATTGACATGTCCGTTCACGTCTATGTCGCTGTATTTAGCCACAAGTTCTGACTCCAAGGGCACATCCTTCGACATCTTCACCCTTCCAGGCTTGGCTATCGGGCAGTCTTTTTCACTCTCAACCCAACATGAAATCTCACCATCATGGATATCCATAAGGTTGCACGGCTGCCTTGTCTCTGTATCTATAAGAGCCCAGATAGAGCGTCCGAAACCTATGGAGCGTCCGTCCTGCGCCTCAACACGGAAATTTCGGTTTGTAAAGCTGCGCATTGCCGATTCCACCCATGTCTCGACATTGAATCTTTCGTACTGTTTCGGCATGTCATCCATCTCGATGACAAGGCGCGACAATACCCAAGTCTTGTTTACACCATTAAGGAACTTCATTCCAAAACCTCTGTCCGAGGAATGGAAATCGGCAGCGTTGAGCAGATGATTGCCGAGATGTCCCATAAAGAGGCGATGGTTCACATCGCAATGAAAAGGTTCTGCAACATTCTCATAGCGCCCTACCTTACCCCATTTTGCTATTCTTTCCTCTACGGATTCCTTCATACTGGCATTACAATCTTAGATGAATATTCTACAAACTGTCCCGTTCTTCCTCACGTTGTGTGAGATACTGGTCAAGACGTTCTATACATGAGCGAGTTATGGCGATACGTCCCGAGCGCACAAACTGCAATACACAGCCTATGGCATCAAGCTGATGAAAGAGATTGAGTATATCCTCCGTAATGCCGGTCTTCTCTACAATAGTATATGTAGGGTTGACTTCCACCATACGGGCGGAGAAGCGGCGCACAATGCGGGATATCTCCTGGTGGGCCATGACCATAGGAGAGGAGAGTTTAAGGAGGGATGTCTCGAGGATGAATATCTCGTCATCGACGAAGCAGTTTGCCTGTAGGACATCAATCTTCTTCTCTATCTGCTTCACAAGCATCTCTGCCATCTCCTTCTTGCAGTAACAGGTGATTGTGTATTTGTGCACACCGGGCGTAGAAGAAGAAGAGACATTGAGAGACTCTATGTTCACCTGACGCCGCGTGAAGACAGCTGTTATCTGATTAAGGATACCGGCATAGTTCTCGGAATATATTATCAGAGTGTACAATGTCAGTCCAGAACGGCTGTTGAGGATAGCCCCCTCATGTCCCGGAACGGAAGGACGGACAACAGCATTGCGTGAGAAACGCTCACACTGTGTGCCCTGAGCGTCATCCATCTCAAGCGTTGCCCTGCGCTGACGGGCGAGATTCTTCTCGTAAGAGTTATAGTCTACTGAGGCTGCAACACGGACAGCATCATTCAGTCCGCGCATTTCAGGAGTCACCTCCTGTCTCTCATCACACTTTCCGCAAGTATTGCAGTCGCCACATTCCGCAGCACCGACATTCTTATTTGTTGACATAAGTTACGTTTTCTTTTTACGACAATCTGTTCATTTCCATGAAACGACACATTATTTCACCTCCAGAAGCATCTCGTCTACACTTCCTCCAGGAGGCGTCATGGGCAGTACATCGTCCTCTTCCTTCACCGCACATTGCAGAATATACGGTCCTTCCGTGGCAAGCATCTCACGGACAGCCGCGTCAAGGTCCTTACGGTCGACGACGGTGCGGCACGGTATGCCATATCCTTCCGCGATTTTCTCATAGTCAGGGTTGAGCATCGGCGTAAACGAGTAACGCTTGTTAAAGAACATATACTGCCACTGACGGACATTGCCGAGGAAGTTATTGTTCAGGATAATCATCTTCACAGGACACTGCTGCTCCATGATGGTGCCAAGCTCCTGTATCGTCATCTGGAATCCTCCGTCACCACAGAACATGCACACCGTACGTTCCGGCGCACCGAATGTCGCTCCTATAGCCGCCGGAATGCCAAAGCCCATCGTTCCGGCACCGCCAGAAGTCACGATAGAGCGTGGCCTTGTATATTTGAAATAGCGGCAGGCAAAGAGCTGGTTCTGTCCGACATCCGTCACAAGGACAGCCTCATTGTTGGCACATTCACTCACTTTACGGACAATCTCACCCATAAGCAGCGGGCCATCGGCAGGGGTCAGCGCAGGAGCTATCACCTTATCATATTCCTTTTCGGCATAAGGCCTGAAGGATTCTATCCACGCATTGTGCCTTGCCTCGTCCACATACGGCAGTATATCGGCAAGAGTCTGTTTGCAGTTGCCGAGCACGGCAAGGCTGGTTTTCACATTCTTGTTCACCTCCGAAGGGTCTATCTCGAAATGTATCACCTTCGCCTGCTTTGCGTAAGTCTTCAGATCACCCGTCACACGGTCGTCAAAGCGCATGCCGACGGCTATGAGCAGGTCACACTGGTTTGTCATCACGTTAGGAGCAAGATTACCATGCATGCCGAGCATACCCATATTCAGCGGATGCTCCGTAGGGGCTGCAGACAGTCCGAGCATAGTCTGACCGAACGGTATCTGTGCTTTCTCGCAAAGGGCAAGCAGTTCTTCGCGGGCTCCGGCTATCTCAACGCCCTGTCCCACAAGCATGAAAGGCTTGACACTCGCATTGATCATCCGCGCCGCCTCTTCTATGACAGACTGTTCGGAAAGCGGATTGGGATTGTAGCTGCGTATGAAATCAACATGCTGTGGCCGGTATTCAATCATCGCCGTCTGCGCGTTCTTCGCGAAATCCAACACGACAGGACCCGGACGTCCGCTCTTTGCTATATAGAAAGCACGGGCAACAGCCCAAGGGATATCCTCCGCACGGCGTATCTGGTAGTTCCATTTTGAAATCGGCTGAGTGACACCGACAACGTCTATCTCCTGAAAGGCGTCGGTGCCGAGCATCGCTGCACCAACCTGACCACAGATGACGACAAGCGGTGTGGAATCTATCATCGCATCGGCAATTCCCGTAATGGTATTCATAGCACCGGGACCCGAAGTGACAAGCGCGCACCCCACCCTGCCGCTGACACGTGCATATCCCTGCGCAGCATGTACAGCAGCCTGCTCGTGCCTCACAAGAATATGGTTCAACGTCTTCTTATGGTCATACAAGGCATCGAATGTAGGCATGATAGCGCCGCCCGGATAACCGAAAAGCGTATCCACCCCTTCATGCTCCAGTGAGCGCATCAGAGCCTCTGCTCCTGAAATCTTTTCCATCATCTTCCTGTTATTCTATAATCCTTACACCACCTTTATCCGCAGACGATACCGACTGAGCGTAAGCGCGAAGAGCCTTCGACACAACACGGTTGCGCTTCAGCGGCTGCTGCGGACGGGCAGCGAGCTCCTCATCGGAGAGTTTGACATTTATCGAACGGCTCGGTATGTCTATGACGATTATGTCTCCGTCCTTGATTTTGCCGATATTGCCGCCGCTGGCAGCCTCAGGAGAGATATGTCCTATAGACAGTCCGGATGTGCCGCCGGAAAAGCGGCCATCGGTAATCAGGGCGCACTCCTTGCCCATGTGCATCGACTTGATGTACGATGTAGGGTAAAGCATCTCCTGCATGCCCGGCCCTCCCTTCGGGCCTTCGTGGGTTATGACAACGCAGTCACCCTTCTTGACCTTTCCGCCAAGGATACCTTCGCAAGCGTCTTCCTGCGAATCGAAGACCACGGCTGGACCTTCAAAATGCCAAAGCTCCGGAGCGACACCGGCAGTCTTCACGACACAGCCGTCCTGGGCTATGTTTCCAAAAAGGACAGCCATGCCGCCATCCTTGGTATAAGCATGCTCTATATCGCGGATACAGCCGTTTACGCGGTCTGTGTCAAGTGTTTCCCAACGTGTGTCCTGAGAGCCCATCCTCGTCGAGAACTTCCCTCCCGGGGCAGAACGGTATATGCGGTCGGCTTCCGGGTGGATTTCTGTTCCTGTAATGCTGTATTTCGCGATATCCTCCCCGAGCGTAGCACCGTTCACACGTCTGCATGAAAGATCCAGAAGGTCACCCTTTGCAAGTTCGCCGAGGATTCCGAGGATTCCGCCGGCACGGTTTTCCTCCTGTATACTGTATTTCTGCCAGTTAGGGGCGAGTTTGCAGAGGAACGGCACTTTACGGGACAGCGCATCGATGTCCGCCATGCTGAATTCCACCTCTCCCTCTTGCGCGACGGCGAGAAGATGCAACACAGTATTTGTAGACGCGCCCATGGCGATGTCGAGCGTCATTGCGTTGAGGAAAGCCTGTCGTGTAGCAATGGAACGCGGCAGGACAGAGTCGTCGCCATCCTCATAATACGCGAGGGCATTCTTCACAATCTGACGGGCAGCATCCTTAAACAGCTGTATACGATTGACATGTGTGGCAAGGATAGAACCGTTGCCTGGGAGCGATAGACCTATTGCCTCCGTAAGGGAGTTCATGGAATTGGCGGTGAACATGCCCGAGCAAGCGCCGCATCCGGGACATGCACAGCTCTCTATCTGTGCAAGTTCCTCGTCACTGACTGTAGGGTCTCCGCCCTTAACCATTGCCGTGATAAGGTCAGCATTCTCACCTTTCCATTTCCCAGCCTCCATAGGACCGCCGGAAACGAATACCGCAGGGATATTGAGACGCATGGCTGCCATCAGCATACCCGGAGTGACCTTGTCGCAGTTGGATATGCATATCATGGCATCTGCCTTATGGGCATTGACCATATACTCCACAGAATCCGCTATGACATCGCGCGAAGGGAGGGAGTAAAGCATCCCGTCGTGGCCCATGGCTATGCCGTCATCAACCGCAATGGTATTGAACTCGGCGGCGTAACACCCCATGCCCTCTATCTCGGCCTTGACTATCTGCCCTATCTCATGAAGATGTGTATGCCCCGGGACAAACTGTGTGAAAGAGTTGACTATGGCTATAATAGGCTTGCCGAATTGCTCGCGCTTCATTCCGTTGGCGACCCAAAGGGCTCTGGCGCCCGCCATACGGCGTCCCTCTGTACAGACAGCACTGCGAAGTTGATGTTTCATAATGCGTTATATCTTTGTTTTTATCTTTTTACCGAACCGTACACAGCACATCAAAACGATGCCCTGTCAATTATATTGCAAAGTTAGTCAAAAATCCGATATCCACCAAAACTTTAAGCAGAAAAATGCTTTTCACTTTCAATTTATAACATTTCGAGGTGTTTTTCTTGCAAATTCATAGATATTCTGTACACATATCCGCAAAAGACGTTGCCTTGCTTCCACTGTCGCCCATGCTATATGGGGAGTAAGACAGCAACGCGGGGCTGTCAAGAGCGGATTGTCGGCGCGTGGAGGTTCCAGCGACAGGACATCAGCGCAGTATGCCCCAAGTGTTCTGTTGACAAGCGCATCCGCCACAGCCTGCTCGTTCACCAGCGGCCCGCGACTCATATTCATAAGTATACAGCCCGTACGCATACGCGCGATGGTGGCGGCGTCTATCATCTCGAAGGTATCATCGGCAAGCGGGCAGTGAAGGGTGATGACATCGCTCTTGGCGAGCATTTCGTCCCAAGTCACCTTCCTGACATATTCCGGCAGAGCCTCCTGCGGCTTGCTCGTCACGGCAAGCACTGTCATGCCGAAGGCTTTGGCTATCCCTGCCACTCTGCTGCCGATATCGCCGAAGCCGAATATGCCGATAGTCATCTGCGCCAACTCGCGCTGAGGCGCGTCCTGATAGCAGAAATCGGGTGACGCGCACCAGCGGCCAGCCCTGTTCTCGGAGGCGTAATGTGAGACATCGTTGACCACATGGAGCAGATGTGCAAACGCCATCTGCGCGACAGAAGCGGTGCTGTATGCCGGGACATTGGTGACGGTGATGCCTTTCTCACGCGCATACCTGTAGTCCACGACATTGTATCCTGTTGCCATGACACCGATATACTGCAGGCGCGGAAGCCTGTCTATCTCCTCACGACCTATCACGACCTTGTTTGTAAGGATAATCTCGGCATCTGCAGCACGTCCCACGATGTCCTCTGGGGCTGTGCGGTCATAGCACACGAAATCGCCCAGCTCACTAATCCCTTCCCAACTGATATCGCCGGGATTGACTGTGTATCCGTCAAGCACTACTATTTTCATAATATCATCAATATTTTTTCATTTAACCC
>JAIDEM010000109.1 GCA_029054825.1 Prevotella sp.
GTTGTAGCCTCTGCGCCAAGAAGTCCTACTGCGTCAACGAATGCACTTTCTGTCTGAGCAGAAGCTGAGAATGCGATAGCTGCCATTGCAGCAAAAGTAAACATTTTTTTCATAATTCTTTGTTTTTAAGTGTTTAATAAAAAAATAAAATTGTTTTTTGTTTATAATACCACGAGGAGAAGCTATAGTAATGTGCTTCTCTCTCGTAGAATTATGAGTGATATTCTATTTCATTCCTGTGAAGACATAGAACTTTGTTACAGTAACACGACCTGAGCGTATTGATTTTGAGAAGCGGAAAGTAATGGTACCGTTCGCATAGCTACCGTTCAGGTTGGCAGAGTTAAGATAACCTGCTGTGGTGCCTGGTGCAGTAGGCCCCCAGAATTTGATTTCATCGTTTGCCCATGCACAGTTGAGAGGATTTTCCTCTGCACCGTTTATTGAAGTCTCAGAGCATGTTGATTCCAGTCTGATACTGTATTCTGTCGTGCCGGGAGTGATTGTCGCTGTTGCTGGATATGTATTTTCCAGTGTCACACGGTCTGCGTTGTACACTTCGTAATTTCCTGTATATGTACCGGAAATACCAGTCTCTGGACGCTCAGAATGTGTACCGTGATCTACGCTGAAGTCATCATCATCGCAAGATGTGAATGAAAAGCATACTGCCAAGGCGGCAAATACTCCATATAATATTTTCTTCATTTTCGTACGGTTTAGTATTCGTTTATAATTTATCTGTATTAGTTCTGAGTATCCTCAGTTTCTCCTGTTGTAACAGTGCGATAGCCTGGATTTTGGTCAGCAGCGTTGATACCGAGGTTGTTGACCAACTCCGCACTTGGTATCGGACGCAGCCACTTTATCTCGCCGTCAACACCGGTCATGCTCGCAATGGATGATACAGAGTTGTTGAATGCCAGGTTGTAGCGTACAAGTTGCTTTGTACGGCGAAGATCGGCGAAGCGTGTCTTCTCTGCATAGCACTCACGTCCACGTTCATCAAGGAGAAGGTCGAGCAAAGTGATATCTCCAAATGTAGCAGGGACTGTGTATTCAGGATTGTAGTCATTGATACTGTTCAGAGTGGCAACGCCTGCACGCTGACGTACAGCATTGAGATATCTCCAGAATCCAGGGGTATTGTCTGCCATGAGATTTGCTTCGGCTGCGACGAGATAAATCTCGCTACGGTTTAGCAGAACTATGTCACGGAAACAATTTGCCTTGTTGATTGGATCGTCAAATTTGCGTACACACACACCGTTGTCGGTCTGAGTGTTGAATTGTGTCAGAGTCTGTGATGTCTTCCTGGTCACGGAGCCGTCAGCACCGATGGTATATGACGTAACGTTTGGTGCAGTGAGGATTGCTGCCTTTACTACATTAGGATAGGATCCTTTCTTCAACTGCTCCTTATGAGCAGCCAGCCAGTTCTCTGCTTCCTGTTCACTCACCCAATAAGGGAAGAACTTGAGATTGATGCTGTGCTGGTCAAGTTCCTGCTCTGTGACGTTGTATGGTGCAAAGTATGCATCGTCAGGTGTATTGCCCTGATAGAATGTTGTCATGAAAGTTCCTTCGTAGCGAGCATCTCCCTTCTCGAAGAGATACATGGCCTTTTCAGACTGTTGGTTCCTTGAGTTACATCCTTTTTGGTTCGTACCGTAGTATCCGCCATAAGTCCCGGACTGACCGTTACATGCCTCTTCAAGAGCTCCTTCTACAGCTGTGACATCATATTGTATGCCCCATATGAACTCATTATTGTTCTCGTTTGAAGGTGACCACTTTGCGGCAAATGGCTGTGTGAGGGCAATACCGTTGATGGCGTTCTCTGCCCACTGTGCGGCAAGCGTGAAATGCTCTGTAGAAGTCTTTGTATATGTTCCAGTCGCTGCGTCTGTAAGCTGAGTGTCAATATCCCATCCCCATGCAAGGTAGATCTTGGAGAGCAGGGCTGCAACAGCTTCCTTGCTTGGTCTTCCGCTTGTATAGTCTGTAGCGTCAAGTTGGCAGTTGTTGTAGATGTCTGTCAAGTCGTTCGCGAGATTCTGGTAGAGGACACCAAGTTCAGTTCGTGGGTATGTTCTGTTTGCGGTGTTTATATATTCTGTAATATATGGAACGCCACCGAACTGTTGCGCCAGACAGTAGTATGTGTAGGCGCGGAGGAATCGTGCCTCCTGGCGCATCTTCTCTGCTCCGGCATTACCCTCGGTATAATAGAGTACACCATTGGCAGAGTTGATTGTGCCGTAGCAATGGACATAGTAGTTTTTTACAACCTTGTCCTCAGCATTGAGGGAAACATACTGATTGAATGCTCCTGGGTCAACGCCACGTGTATTCATGTATAGATCCGTGCCCTGATCTGTGATGTCTTCCTGATTGTTGAAGTTCTTCAGGCTTATATACGCGGATGTCAGCAATGCGCTCGGATCCTTTGTGAAGAAGCTGTCGGAATCATTCCCTTCGCCTATGCTCTTGTTCTCAGCGTCAAGGAAGTCGCTACATCCTGTCAGAGCTGATCCAGTTAGCATAGCAGCAGTTGCTATTATATATAATGTCTTTTTCATTTTAGTCATTCTGAATGTTTATTGTATTAGAACTTGATACTTGCACCGACTTGGTATGTGACTGTGCTTGGGCCATCAGACTTGCGTGCTGCAGAAGCCCACTCAGGGTCAAAGCCCTTGTAGTTTGTGAATACAAATGGGTTTGTCACAGTAAAGTAAAGGCGGAGGAAAGAGCAGTGCCATGGCTTTAGCCATTTCTTAGGGAATGTGTAACCCAATGTAATGTTCTTTACCTTTGCAAATGAGGCTTTCTGAATACATCTTGCTTCGTCAAACTGTGTTCCGAGGAGACCGAGGCCGGAAGCCGCTGCTGCATTGTTAGGGAATGGGTATTCTCCGTAATGTGTAGTCTCCTGATATACAGGGTTGATGTATGTACCATCAGGATTCATTCCGTCACAGTCAACGAGTGCGCCTGCTGGTATGTAGAAGTCTGCATTGAGATGCTGTCTGCCACGGTCGGAGAAACGTGTGTATTCCTCCATGAATGAAGAATAGACATGCTGGCCGAGTTTCGCGTAGATGCTGAAACCGAAATCCCAGTTCTTGTATGAGAGGTTAGAAGTGAATGTTCCTGTAAATTTCGGATCGCCGCGGAAGAACTGACGGTCGTCCTCGTTTATGGTTCCGTTGCCGTCTGTGTCTGCAATCTTAGGAAGGCCTTCTCCTATACCGTATACTTTGTAATAATAGTCATACTCTGCAACTTGTTCGCCAGGCGTGAACCCGTTCTTTATTGCGGCTTGATTGTCAGGTACAGTCATCATCCTGTCAGAGACAACACCGTCATACTTGTATCCCCAAAGTACATTGTAGCTTTGTCCGATGAAGATTGTTTTTTCAACCATTGATTTTGTATTGCCACTATCTATGAGTCTGTCGCTGACACCATTGATTTCAAGGATCTTGTTCTTGTTCATTGCGAAGTTTGCAGAAACAGTCCAGTTCCAGTCTTTTGTATCTATGGCGACACCTGTGAGAGATACCTCGACACCAGTATTGCGTACGGAGCCGATATTGGTTGTAAGTCGTATCGGATTGTCGTTCTTGTCAAGGCCAGCCTCAAGTGGGAGGTATACTTCCTGTAGGAGGTCATCTGATGTCTTTGTATACCAGTCAATGCTACCGCTGATGCGATTACGTAGGAAGCCGAAGTCGATGCCGACATTGAATTCCTTTGAAGTCTCCCACTTCAAATCGCGGTCTACGACGCCTGAAGTCACGAAGCCCGTAGGCATGCCTGGATATACACCGTAACGTGTAGGTGTGCTCATTGTGGCATATTCTCCGATACCAGTATTATTACCAGTCACGCCATATGCGACACGGAGTTTCAGGTTCGATACCCAGTCAAGCTTCTTCATGAAATTTTCCTCAGAGATACGCCATGCTGCCGCTACAGACGGGAATGAGCCCCACTTGTTTCCTTCAGCGAATTTGGATGAGCCGTCCCAGCGTACTGTGGCTGTGAGGAGATACTTGTCCATGAATCCGTAATTGACACGTAATGCATAAGACATGAGGCTGCTTTCCTTGTATTCTGTATAAGACTTGGTGTTGTCATACTGAAGGTTTGCCATTGCATACCAGTCGGACCCAATCATCTTGGTGTTTGTTCCTGCCCAATATGCCCTTTCAAGGGTTTTGCTCTCCATGGAGATCAAGCCCATTGCACCGACAGAATGCTTGCCGAATGTCTTGTTGTAGTTGATTATGTTGTCCCATGTCCACTGCAGGCTACGGTTTGTATCATAGTATGCCTCACTCCATGTATACGCATCATCGATAGGTTGCTGTATATATGGCGAGCTTGCTGTTACATCAAATGTGTGTCCTGGGTTGGACGGGTCTTCGTATCCTTTGTAGTATCCTTCGCGGTAGTATGTGTAATTTGGCGAGAATGTGGTCTTGAATGAGAGTTCCTTGGTAAAGTCGAATTTAAGGTAAACGTTGCCGAGTATTCGCCATGTCTCACGCTGTTTTGTTGAGTTCTTGAACTGCATCATAGGGTTGAATGCGTCAGTGAACTGCATGCCTGTAGCTGTTGTGCCAAGGGTGTTAGCATTGCCAGGGAAGTTTGCCATCTCTCCGGCCAAGTGCCATGCGCCGTCCTTGTCGTACTGATCCTGCAGATAGTAAGGAACCATATATGGGTTCATGCGGTATGCATCCTGTACGGCATCATCGTTGGCGTATTCGTTTTCCTGGCGTGCCATATTGAAATTGAAGCCGATGGAGACGAGCTTGTTGACTTTTGCGTCCAAAGAGCCCTTGAAGTTGATGCGTCTCTGTTTGTCGGCTTCGTAGATGCCGTTGATTTGATTGTAGCCTACGCCTGCATGGTAGTTGACCTTCTCTGTAGACCCACTCACAGCGAGGTAGTGGTTCTGCTGTGAACCATCGTTGGTGACGAGGCTTGGCCAATCATAGGTGTTCCCGCTTGCAAGCATTTCCTTCATGACGTATTTTTCTCCGTTCCAGAGAAGTCCCTGCTGCATGGTCTCAAGATCCATCTTGTATGTCGGGCGTGCCATGTTGAGCATGGCGCCTTCTGTAGAACCATAGCCCAAGAACTTCATGAAGCGGTAGTTATAGAAACTCTGACCGTCCATGAAATCTGGCATGCGAGTGGTCTTTGTCCATCCGTAGTAACCATCGTAAGAGATTGTTGCTTTTTCCTGCTTCTTTATGTTGAGGGAGCCCTTTGTGGTGACCATGACAACACCTGCTGTGGCGCGTGAACCGTAGATGGCTGTAGACGATGCGTCCTTGAGCACGTCAATGCGGTCGATGTCCTGTGGGTTGAGCCAGTCGATATCGTCACACATCACGCCGTCAACGACGAAGAGGGGGGTGGTATTGGAATTGATGGAAGACTTGCCGCGGATTTCAATGTCGTATCCGCCGCCTGCACGTCCTGTGTTTGTTGTGATGTTTACACCTGGAGTCGCGCCCTGAAGGCTCTCCATGAGCCCTGGAGCGCCTTTCTCATTGAGTTTCTCTGTACCCACGGAGCTGACGGAGCCTGTGAGGTCTGATTTCTTCATTGTGCCGTAGCCGACTACCACAATCTCGTTAAGAGTGGTGTTGTCGTCCTGCAGAATCACGTTGATCGCGGTCTTGCCTGCTGTCTTGACAACCTGCGGCTTCATGCCGATGTACGACACATTGAGGTTGCCTGCAGACTGCAACTTGATGGTGAAGTTACCGTCAATGTCAGTAACGGTACCGTTCTTCGTGCCGGTCTCCATGATGGTCGCACCGAGTATCGGCTCTCCGCTGGAGTCCTTCACATTACCTGTAATGGTCTGTGCTGAGAGCGATGTCACGATACACGTGAACAGGGCTGTGAACACAATACGGAATAGTTTTACAGTCATAGTTTTTGTGAAAGTATTTTAGTTAAACATAAATAGAATCGTAGTCCGAGACTTGGATTTGTCGTGTTTTTTGCTGTTGAAGCTTTTATTTATATTATGTGCCCTTCCACAAGGGCGGGTGTATGGCGTTGGGACTTCTCTGTCGTTGTCTTGTGATATCATGGAGAGAATCTTTTCATGTCAAGACGTATGCCTGTAAGTGCTGGGAGGGCAGTGCGTTATGTGCTCCGCTGGGTGAAGAACACCGAATTGTATTTGTTAGTATATAGTAAATGATGTATATCAAATTTTTGGCAAAATTAAACATTTTTATTTATATATCAAAACTTTTCGATGATTTTTTTAAAACTTTTTTAGGTGTAGGTTGTACGGTTATGCGGTGATACGGTTATGTGGTTA
>JAIDEM010000011.1 GCA_029054825.1 Prevotella sp.
TAGAAACTTGTAGAAGTATTGTCGACAGTGACATTGTCAACCTTCACCTTGTCTTTTGACGTGTTGAAACCGAGGTTACCACCCACCCAAATCTGTGCATTGGCAGAAAGAGTTGCCACCGCCATAACTGCAATCATAAAAATCTTTTTCATACTCAGTGATTTTTTAGATGTTTGTAAATAGGATTAAGTATTAGAATTAAGTTGCCGCAAAGATATGGCTTTATGTTTGTACATACAAGCATGTGGGGATATAATTAACAAAGCTTAACCTCGCAGCGGGCGTTTTCGGACATATTCTTCCATATATACATTATTATATAGGAAGAGCCCCTTGGATTTTATGTCTTGAAATCATGCAAGAAACCAGCTTGTGCATGTCTATAAAACCACCCGAAAAGGACATCTGAAACCATGGAAAATGCCCGGAGAGTATATCACGTAACATGTTCACAATAAGAATATTGTACTAAATACAATACTAATCATGGAGATATGAAATCCGCTCGTCATGTATCGCCTTGCAAAGGGTGACCTTTCGTCATGCGGAAGGTCACCCTTTACCATGTGAAAGGTGACCCTTTATTCGGCAAAGTGTCACCCTCCGCAAGTCGCTCCATAATCTTCTGCATGTAAAATCCTCAAGATGCCATTGCCCGAATGCTGATATGAAGTGTGCGGATGTCCAATTGATTTGCCCGAATCAATATTTTTTTGTAATTTTGCACGCCGAAAATAAACTTTTAGTATCATAATGCATCTAAGAAGTATGCAACGATTTACAATTCTCATTCTCTTCTGCCTCTACACCATAGTGATGGCAGCACAAGGCACGGTCAAGGGTACCGTAGTGGAAGATGCGTCAGGAGAAGCCCTGTCGTATGTAAACATCAAGATAACGAAGCCCGGTCAGACGGCCATGGTAAAGGGCGGTCTCACGGATATGGAAGGACGTTTCGACCTCTCGGGATTGCAGTTCGGGACGTATGACGTGCAGATTTCGTTCGTAGGATACAAGACAGTGACAAAGTCTGTCACCGTAAACAAAGACAAACCTATTGCCTATCTCGGGAAGATACTCTTTTTTGAAGATGCCCATCAGCTTGGTGAGGTGACGGTGACCGGCCAGAGGTCTGCCGTCAAATTGGAGGTCGACCGCAAGTCTTACGATGTCTCCGGCGACCTCGCCAATGTAGGTGCAAGTGCCTCTGAGGCACTGGAGAACATCCCTTCCGTGGAGGTGGATCAGGACGGCAACATCTCTCTCCGCGGCAGCACGAGTGTGGAGGTGTGGATAAACGGCAAGAGCAGCGGTCTGACATCCGACAACCGCGGCACAATCCTGCAGCAGATACCTGCCGAGAGCATAGACCGTATTGAGGTCATAGATAACCCCTCGTCGAAATTTTCGGCAGAGGGCAGTTCCGGCATTATCAACATCATCTTGAAGCGTGACCGTAAGGCTGGATATTACGGCTCGGTACAGGCTGGCGGAAACACTGCCGGCGGTGCCAATACAAGCGTGAACATCAACGTCAACTCCAAGTGGGTAGATGCCTATGCCAGTGTAGGTTACCGTCATAATGAGGACGAGAGCGGCTCTGTCTCCAACCAGGACATCTTCAGCAATGGAGCTTTGGCGTCATACCAGAACTCCCGTACTGTCTACGACCGTCGCGGCAACAATCTCTTCACGCGTGCCGGTGCCACTATTCACGCTACGGCAAAGGATGATTTCACTGTGGGCGGAATGTTCATGTACGGAGGAAACAACAGCAGTTCCAACACCCCTTACTATTATGGCACATACCTCGGTGCTGACAAATTCGCACCTGTGCAGACACATATCCTCACCCGACAGACAACGGGAAAGGGCAAGATGCAGATGCTTAACTATGAGTTCGGTTACCGTCACAACTTCACCGACACCCATTATCTTGACTTCACGGTGAGCCGTGGCTCATGGCACTCCGACAACGATAACTGGTATCAGGATCGTACAGTCTATGATAACGGCGATGCCGACATTGAGAGCTACCAGTATCGCCCTATGTATCTTCGCACGAACAATACCGAGGTGAAGCTCGATTACGAGAACCCCATCTCGGAGAGGGTCATGATTCAAGCCGGATATAACGGCATGTTCAGCCGTGAGAATACACCGCAGGAATCATGGGTGTCAGACAATTATGACGGTACAGATGCCGTCATAGATGAGGCTTACTACAACAGGTTCAAGTATAATATGGACACTCACGCGCTATATGCCACGGCGACGATGAAATTCGGCAAGTTCGGAGTCATGGCAGGTTTGCGTGGCGAATACTGGAAGGTGCATACCGAGAGCTATGACTACGGTCAGGAATTTCTCGGAAACGCCCTTGATGCTCCTTATAAGAAGGACTTCTTCAAACTCTTTCCGAGTCTTTTCCTCTCTTACCAGTTTACGGAGAGCGACCAGCTGCAGCTGAATGTCACGCGCCGTCTGCGCCGTCCGTGGGGTGGAGAGCTCAATTCCTTCATGGATACTCGTTCGGCCACCAGCGTGTCTTTCGGTAATCCGGAACTTACGCCTGAGTACAGCAATTCTTTCCAGCTGAACTATCTGAAGACGTTCTCCAGCCACTCGTTCCTCATATCCGCATATTATCGCCCTACGACCGATGTCATACAGCGTGTGAGGTATATGATAGACGGCGACGACCGCACATTCTCCACAAGCATGAACCTCAGTGAGAGTGTAAATTCCGGTCTTGAGCTGACGCTGAGAAACAAGTTCTTCCGCATACTCGACCTCACCACTACCGCGAGTGCCTTCTACTATAAGCTCGATGGTTTCGACTACGAACTGATAGACCCGCTCATGGGCAAGACAGTGCATGTCACAGGCGAAAGCGACAGCCGTTTCTCCTGGAACGCACGCATACAGGCAAGCGTCATCCTGCCTTGGGACTTCTCTGTGCAGGTGAAGGGTAACTATCGTTCACGCAGTGTTATAACACAGGGCTACAGGAAGCCGAGCTATGGCATAGACCTCGGTATACGCAAGAGCTTCATGGACAAGAAACTGACCGTTGCGCTCAACTGCCGTGACCTGCTCGATTCACGTCGCAGGAAGACAGTTACAGGCAGCGAGACATTCGAGCAGTACAGCGAAAACTGGAGACATGCGCGCAAGTTCAATCTGACGGTCACATGGGCTTTTGGTAAGAACAATGCGAAAAAGAAGCCTGGTATGGAACACAATCAGGGTGGTGACGACGACATCTCCAGCTCGTACGGTGGAGGCAGTGATGACTGACAGCTACAGGCAGAAATGACTGTCCGGCATTATCCGGGCGACAAATGTTCAAGGCTGGAGGCTCTCTGCTAAATAATTGAAAAAATAATGTGGAAAACTTTGTGGTTTGAGTGCTTATGTGTAATTTTGCAATCAAGTATGCAGAAAAACGCATAAGCACTCAAATTCATTAAAGAAAAAACACTTATTTATAGGATACAGGATATGAGATCAAGAACAGCAAACTGGTTTGAGACCAAGATACGTTATGAAAAGATGATGGAGGACGGACATCAGAAGATGGTTACGGAACTCTATGTCGTTGATGCCCTTTCGTTTACAGAGGCGGAGGCTTCCATCATCGAGGAGATGTCAAGCTATATCAGTGGAGACTTCAGAGTGACAGGCATATCACAGGCAGGATATGGCGAGATACTCTTCTCCGATGCCGATACAGACGACAAGTTCTTCAAGGTGAAGCTGAAGTTCATTACCATAGACGAGAAGTCGCAGAAGGAGAAACTGTCTCCTGTGACATATCTTGTACAGGCACACACTCTCCAGCAGGCAGTGAAATATGTTGAGGATATGATGGGTGGAACAGCCATAGATTATATCTTCTCTGCCATTCAGGATACCGCGATAATGGATGTCTTTGAGCATAACGCCGCAAAGAAGCAGGAGGTGAACGATAAACCGGAATATGAGCAGTAGTCAGTTGATGGTTGTCGGTAATAAACCTACACCTACACCCATAACCTACAACCCAAAACCGCATAACCGCATAACCGCAAAAACCGTACCCAGTGATACAGGAAAGATTACATAATGTCCTTGACAGCCTTACGCCAGGATGTCGTCTCGTTGCAGTAAGCAAGTATCATCCAGCGGAGGCGATACTTGCCTGCTATAACGAGGGACAACGTGTATTCGGTGAAAGCCACGAACAGGAAATCAGGCAGAAGCATGAGTTGTTGCCGAAAGACATCGAATGGCATTTCATTGGACATCTTCAGACGAATAAGGTGAAGTATATAGCACCTTATATCGACATGGTAGAAGCATGCGACTCTCTCAAACTGATGAAGGAAATAGAGAAGCATGCAGCAAAGAACAACCGTGTCATAAAGGTGTTGCTTGAACTTCATATTGCCGAGGAGGAGTCGAAATACGGACTTTCACTCGATGACTGCCGTCGGTTGCTCGCCGATGGCGAGTGGCGTGATATGCAGCATGTGAGCATCTGCGGACTGATGATGATGGCGTCTAACACCGATGATGAGGAGCAGATACGCCGCGAGTTCACTGTAGCCGCGGATTTCTTCGACGAGGTGAAGGCGGAATACTTTGCCGATGACGATAATTTCCGCGAGCGCTCATGGGGCATGTCGTCGGATTTCAAGATAGCCATGCAGTGTCGCTCTACTATGGTGCGTGTAGGGACATACATATTCGGTGAGAGACAGTACTGAGACGGTGAATGACGCACGCCTTTTCTTATGGAAACAGGTAGAATATTGTGCGGAAAATCCCTTTTTCAAGTGCGCTAAAAGCTGAAAAATAGTTAAAAATGCGGTGGCTGCAGATTATTTGCAGGATGATGATGCCTTAATTGCAAATAAAAGCATTACCTTTGCGGAAAGTTTCAATCCTTATGGCATGGTTGGCATGGCACTCCATCGTTAGAAGAGGTTTCGAGAGACCTTTTTTATTGTTTTAGTAGATAATAAGAAAGGATGTTGCGGAGCAACTCTCTTCCTTGTCAGTCATGATGACTGTCAGTGCCAGTCAGGATATTATTGCGGAATTAGCTCAGTTGGTAGAGCGTCGGCTTCCCAAGCCGAATGTCACGGGTTCGAGTCCCGCATTCCGCTCCACACTATATCGTGTACTCCCATATACAAGTTCTTGCTTTCCTTTCGGCAACAGTGTTGCTGTTGACGTATTGATGTGGGAGGGACAGTGTCTGCCAGACGTCTTTTATATGGAGAAACGATATTCTTAGGTTTCCTATTCCACAGTGTAAGGTTAAAAAAAACTAATTCGGCGTGTTTCGGAAAATCATTTTTTGCCGTTTTCAGGATTAATTGTTATTTTTGCATATCAAATACCCAAAATAGCCGCTTATGATGAAATACATATACTCCATTCTATTTATAATGACCTTGACAGCTGTTGTGCCACAGGGCGTGATGGCTAATGTGGAAATCATTGAGCAGGAACAGCAGCCTGTTGTCTCTGTCACCAACGAATCGACAATCCACGTCGTCAATGCCAACGGACAGATGCTGTATGTGTACAACGTGGCTGGTGTCCGTGTGAAAAGCATTGTAGTTGACGGACATGACCGCCATTACGACCTTAATCTCCCGAAAGGTTGCTATATAATAAAGGTAGGCAAGACTGTCCGCAAGATTTCCATCAGATAGCAGGGTATGACCTTTCCCTTTTGCCTCGATAGAACATGCATGGCTGTGTCTTGTGTGTAGAGAGGTGACTTCTCTTTTGCTGATGGATTCCAGGAGAAAAGATTTTGAGCAGATAGTTGACCAATACGGCGAAAGGCTGTATAGGCAGATTCGTCGTATGGTGTTGGATCATGATGATGCTAATGATGTGCTTCAGAATACTTTTATAAAGGCATGGAATGGCTTGCCCTCATTTGAGGGAAGGGCGCAGCTTTCTTCTTGGCTGTACAGAATAGCTGTAAATGAAGCTCTTGATTTCTTGAGAAAAAAGAAGCAGCATCTTTCGCTTTCAGACAGTGACAGTGAGGGGTGCTCTGTTGCGTCACGGCTTATGGCAGACGAGTATTTCGACGGCGACGAGACTGCCGCAAAGCTGCAGCAGGCTGTGGCAGAACTGCCGCAGATGCAGAGGCTGGTATTCCAGCTGAAATACTTTGAAGGTAAGAAATATTCGGAGATAAGCGAGATTCTTGATAAGTCGGAGGGGACGCTGAAGGCAAGTTACCATATCGCTGTAAAGAAGATTTCCGCATTTTTAGAGCAACACGATTAAACCTTTCTTCATTTTCACCATCTTATTCATAAAAGAATAATTGTCAAACATATATAGTATCACTATGAACGACAAGGATTTTAACATAAAGGAGCATTTCAAAGTACCAGAAGGCTACTTTGAGAATCTTACTTCACAGATAATGGCTAATATTCCGGAGCAGGAACCTGTGAAGGTGAAGCCAAGTCTCACGGCGTGGTTTAGGAACAGGTCTCGGTTGCCGTATTATGCAGCTTCGGTTGCCGTATCGTTGCTCATAGTTGCCGTTGTAGGTATTACGCAGATGGGGGAGCATGATGGCTACACGTATTTCGCAGATACGGATGCAGGAGTTTCAGTAGACCAGTATGCATATACGGTTGATGAAGCAGCGTATTATACAATGTCTGACAACCAGGATATTTACGAGATGATAGCGGAATGATTCCCGAATTGTAGAAGTATGAATTAAAAGACACAGTTATGAACAGATTCTTTCATTTTATATTGTCTTTCCTTATTGCCGTCACAGCAATGGCTACTGACCGTCCAAAATTTGACAAGAAAGCGTATGAAAAAGAGCAACATCAGTTCGTTGTACGTGAGGCAAAGTTGACAAAAGAGGAGGCAAAGACTTTTTTTGCAATATATGACGAGATGCGCGCAAAGGAGCGTCAGCTTTTCAAGCAGATGCACAAGCATAAGAAGCAACGTCCTACAACGGAAGAGGAATGTCGTAAAGCCATCATAGAAGGGGATAAGCTGGATATTGTGCGGAAACAGCTGCAACAGAAATATCACTTGCGTATGCTTAAAGTCTTGCCGGCTTCCAAGGTTATGGAGGCTTTGCGTCAGTCGGAGAAGTTTGACCAGATGAAATTCCGTCAGATGAGCAGAAGTCACCGTCATCCAAGGAAATCTGCAAATAGAGATACACAAAAGTCGCGTACAAAGAATCAGGTGCAAGAAAGATAGGCATAGGGTGGATGTGTTGTTTCTATAATTGGGTGTCCGTCAATCTTATATTGTCAAATTGTTAAACAATGCAAAAGAAGCAGATGTGAGTATATGTACATTTGCTAATGCAGGCAAAAATATTTACCTTTGTAATAGAATCACGACACCTTATAAAAACTCTCTATAGAGGAAATAGATAACCAGAAGTGGCAAGATATCTGTCCATATTACTTGTAATCATGACATTGTCAATGTCGACAATGCCATGCTTCCTGTACGACAGATGCCTGTTTGCCGGTACAGAAGAGAACTGTCCTCATGATGATGACGGTTCGTGTACAGATACAGACCTCTGCTCGCCGTTCATGCATTGCAACACTTGCTCTGGATGTATCTGCCCGCAGGAAACATCGCTGGCGAAGTTTTTTTTACAGACAGATCCAAAGACTGTCTTTTATTATAAGGAAGAAGCGTTACAGCCCTTCCTTTCTGCCGTTTTCCGGCCGCCAAGAGCCTGATAGTGGCATATTATACCGTATATATGGGCGGTATAATATGGAGAATTCTTTAATAATATCATCGGCAACGGTGACATATAATTAGTTTAGTCCTATGCTCTGCCCTCCTTGTGTTTGGGCAGTGCGAGATATTGCATGTCTTTTTGGGACATGCTGTGGACGTATGAAAACAGAAATCAGGCCTGTTTCTTGTATTATCAGGCTGAAAAAGAAGATTAAAAGAAACAATAACAATGAAGAAAATACTGTTTTTCCTCATGGCTATTGCCATGTGGGCAAATGACGCATATTCACAGAACATATTGAGAGCGACAGTCAAGGAAGAGGGAAGCGAGGAAGCCCTGATAGGGGTGACTGCTAAAGTAAAGGGAACGGATATTACAGCGGTTTCCGATGCCGATGGCAATATTACGGTAAGCAATATCCCGGACGGCACACATACAGTAACATTCAGCTATATCGGCTACGAGGAGAAGACAGTGACATTTACCTTTCCTCTCTCTTCAGACAAAGTGATAACCATCGAGATGGAGGAAGACGAGATGAATCTTGGCGAGGTTGTTGTGCTCACTACCCGTGGCACGCGTACCATAATGAATATTCCTACACGCGTGGAATTCATCTCCGGAGAGGAGCTTGATGAGAAGGCAAGCATGAAACCGGGCGATATACGTATGCTTCTCAGCGAGAGTACAGGTATTGCCACGCAGCAGACATCGGCAATCTCGGGAAATGCCACAATACGCATACAGGGACTTGACGGACGCTACACACAGATACTGAAAGACGGATTCCCTACATTCTCCGGTGCTGCCAGCGGTCTTGGACTGTTGCAGACTCCGCCACTTGACCTCAAGCAGGTGGAGATAATCAAGGGCTCGTCATCCACTCTCTACGGCGGTGGCGCTATAGCCGGCCTTGTGAACCTCATATCAAAGACTCCAGAGGAGAAGCGTGAGCTGAGTTTCCTGCTCAACGGAACGTCGGGCAGAGGCTTGGATGCCAGCGCTTTCTATAGCGAGAGGTTCGGCAAGATAGGTACTACGGCACTGTTCTCCTATAACCGCAACTGGGGCTATGACCCCTCGGATACGGGCTTCACTGCTATACCGGAGTTTGACCGTTTCACGTTCAATCCGCGCCTGTTCCTGTATTTCTCTGACAAGACAGAGATGAATATTACTCTGAATACCATGTTTGAGAACCGTCTCGGAGGCGACCTCGAGTATGTCAAGGGACATGGCGATGACATGCACTCTTATTTTGACAAGAACGAGACACAGCGTCACTCGCTACAGGCTTCGCTGACTCATGTCTTCGACCAGCGTACCCGAATGGCGGCAAAGGCAAGTCTCACATACTACGACCGTGTCATGAAGGTGCCGGGGTATGACTTCGATGGTGACCAGTGGTCTTCATTTGCCGAACTTTCTATGACACATACGCGAGAGAAGACGGAATGGGTGGCAGGTCTTAACCTCTGGACCGACGATTTCAATGAGAGCCATCCTGGTGCTGTAGGCAAGAGAGACTACAGCCAGACAGCCGCCGGTGCGTTTGTGCAGAATACGTGGGCGGCGGCAAAATGGCTTGATGTAGAGACAGGTCTGCGTGCTGACCGCGTGTTTGACTATGGCTGGGCTGTATTGCCGCGTATCTCGGCTCTGTTCAAGATTGCGCCTGGGTTGTCGTCACGTCTTAGCGGCGGCATGGGCTATAAGGCTCCGACAATCTTTACAGAGGACACAGAGCGAATACAGTACCGGAATATACTGCCTATAAGCAAAGACCTCAACAAACTCGAACGCAGCTACGGAGCAAACTGGGACATCAATTATACTACATCGCTCTTCGACGATTGTATCTCGTTCTCTGTCAACCAGCTGTTTTTCTATACCCGTATCAACTCTCCGCTGCTTATGACAGATACAGACGAGGGTCTCTATCGTATGGCAAACATTGACGGACATATCGACACAAAGGGAATAGAGACAAACCTGAAGCTTGGTTACGATGACCTCCATCTCTATCTCGGCTATACCTACACTGATGTTCGCACAAGTGACGAGTATGGCAAGTATGAGAACTTCCTCACGCCAAAGCATCGCCTTAACGCCATGCTCATGTATGAGGTAGAAGACAGTTGGCGCGTTGGTCTGGAATCGTATTACTACAGCAAACAGAAACTCAGTGATGGCAAGGAGGGCAAGCCTTACACCATGTTCGGATTTATGGTTGAGAAGATATGGGAGCATTTTTCTCTCTTTGCTAATTTCGAGAATCTCACGGACAGGCGTCAGACACGTTTCGATACAATTAACAACGGCACGGTTACCAATCCGGAGTTTCGCGATATCTATGCTCCGCTCGAGGGTTTCGTGTTTAATGCTGGCGTGAAAATCCGGTTGTAAGGAAATTTATGCAGTCGGCTGGCTGTTGTTTTTGTATTAGAAACAATAGGTACAACAAAAGTAACAAGATGTGTCCCTACTGTCGTAGAAAAATAAACTGCCAGCAAGCTGAATATAGCAGAAGCAATTGAAATTAAATACAATCAGTTCAAAAATAAGCCATTCTGTCCACGTTTTTCCTGTGGTGGGAGACTAGATAGAGTGGCTTTTATTAGTTTGAATTGAGAGCTTAAAGGTTAAAAAACAATAATTATCGTTGTTGTTGTGTATTGCAAGGCCTCATGATTGTAAAATTATTATTATCTTTGCATCCGATTTGCGCGAAATGGTATGCTATATATGCCACGGAACGCTCTGAAAACATATATTTTATAAATATTCAATTAACATTCAATCAATTATGATGAATCAGTACGAAACTGTCTTCATTCTTACTCCCGTTTTGTCTGACGAACAGGCAAAGGAGACAGTTGCTAAATTCACAACACTGCTCAAGAACAATGGAGCAGAGATCGTGAACGAGGAGAACTGGGGACTCAAGAAGATGGCTTACGCTATCGACAAGAAGTCTACAGGTTTCTATAACCTCGTTGAGTTTAAGGCAGAGCCAGAAGTCATCGCTACACTCGAGACAGGTTTCCGCCGTGAGGAAAAAGTTATCCGCTTTATGACTGTCAAGCTTGACAAATATGCTGCACAGTATGCGGAGAAGCGTCGTAACAAACTTTCAAATAAGGAGGCATAACTATGGCAGAGCAGTCAGAAATCAGATATCTTACCGCCCCTACAATCGACGTTAAGAAGAAGAAGTATTGCCGTTTCAAGAAGAGCGGAATCAAGTACATAGACTATAAGGATCCTGAGTTCCTCAAGAAGTTCCTGAACGAGCAGGGTAAGATTCTCCCACGCCGTATCACAGGTACATCTCTGAAGTATCAGCGTCGCGTGGCTACAGCTATCAAGCGTTGCCGCCAGATAGCACTTCTTCCTTATGTAACAGATATGATGAAGTAATAAAACTGGAGGACTACAATATATGGAAATCATTCTGAAAGAAGATGTTATCGGTCTTGGATACAAGAACGATATAGTTGAGGTAAAGTCTGGTTACGGCCGTAACTACCTCATTCCACAGGGCAAGGCTATCATTGCTTCTCCTTCAGCAAAGAAAGTTCTCGCTGAGAATCTTAAGCAGCAGGCTCATAAGCTGGCTGCTATTCTCTCAAAGGCAGAGGAAGAGGCTTCTAAGCTCAATGGCGTTTCTGTAACAATAGAGGGCAAGGTTTCTACAACAGGTGCGCTCTATGGCTCTGTAACAGCTGCCACAGTTGCAGCAGAGCTCGCTAAGCAGGGTATTGAGATTGACCGCAAGCGTATCGTCATGAAGGACATCAAGTTTGTAGGCGAGTATGCTGCTACAGTTATCTTCCACAAGGAAGTCAAGGTTGAGATACCTGTGACAGTTCTTGCTGAAGGCGAGACAGCTCCTGTAAAGGAGGAGGTTCCTGCAGTTGAGGCTGATGTGGTAGAGGCTCCTGCTGAGGAGGTTGCAGAGTAATTCTCTTGCATAAAAGCAAATCCTATATGAAAGTCCCAGGCAGCCAGTCTGTTTGGGACTTTTTTCTTTAATGGAACCAACGAATCTTTAATTTATATTCAATTATGAAAGCATTTGTATTCCCTGGTCAGGGAGCCCAGTTCTCAGGAATGGGCAAGGAACTTTATGACAATAACCCTAAGGCAAAGGAACTTTTCGACAAGGCAAACGAAATCCTTGGTTTCGAGATAACAAAGATAATGTTTGAGGGTACAGCGGAAGAACTGAAGCAGACGAAAGTGACACAGCCTGCAGTTTTCCTTCACTCTGTAATATCTGCTATATGTCTCGGTGAACAGTTTGACGCTGAGATGGTTGCCGGTCACTCGCTCGGTGAGTTCTCTGCCCTTGTTGCAGCTGGAGCTTTGTCTTTTGAAGATGGTCTGAAACTGGTTTCCCAGCGTGCCATGGCCATGCAGAAGGCTTGTGAGGCTGCTCCTTCTACAATGGCAGCCATCATTGGTCTTGAGGACGCAAAGATAGAGGAAATATGCGCAGGAATATCCAAGGATGACAATATCGTTGTCCCTGCCAACTATAACAATCCGGGGCAGCTCGTCATTTCAGGAAACAAGGAGGCTATTGCAGAGGCTTGCGAACAGTTGAAGGCTGCAGGTGCGAAGCGTGCACTCCCGCTCCCTGTAGGTGGAGCTTTCCATTCTCCTCTCATGCAGCCTGCCAAGGATGAGCTTCAGGCTGCCATTGAGGCTACAGAGTTCCAGACTCCGAAGGTTCCTGTCTACCAGAATGTTGATGCCAAGGCACACACTAACCCCGTGGAGATAAAAGAGAACCTTATTGCACAGCTCACAGCTCCAGTGAAATGGACATACGAGGTGCAGCAGATGATAGCAGACGGTGCTACAGACTTTGTGGAGTGTGGTCCAGGAAAGGCTCTTCAGGGAATGATAGCAAAGATAGCTAAAGGCAATGATGCCGTAACGATTTCAGGTATCGCATAGAATTCGCATTCTATCTTATTTGTGAAATGGGAAAAATTGTAATATATCAGATGTTCACCCGCTTGTTTGGCAACAAGAATGTCAGCAGGCGGGTGAATGCCTCTTTGGCAGAGAATGGTGTGGGAAAGTTTAATGACATTGACCTCACTGTGCTCCGCCGAATCAAGAAACTTGGCTGTACACATGTATGGTTTACAGGTGTAATACGTCATGGTACTGCCACAGATTATTCCAAATATGGAATACCGGGAAACCATCCTGCTGTAATAAAGGGAAAGGCTGGTTCACCTTACGCTATAGTTGACTACTATGATGTCGACCCGGACTTGGCGACTAATGTAATGAAGCGCATGGATGAGTACGAGCAGTTGATAGCACGGGCTCATAAGGCTGGCCTGAAAGTTATCATGGACTTCGTCCCTAATCATGTCGCCCGTGAATATCATTCCATCTGCTGCCCGCATGATGTTAAAGACCTTGGTGCCGATGATAATAAGGATTGGCATTTTTCTGTCAATAACAACTTCTATTATTGTTGGGGACAGGAGTTCCGTCCGGACTTTGACACGTCACATGACAGTGACGGTAACGCTGTCACGCCGTATGTGGAGCAGCCTGCCAAGGCAACAGGAAATGATGTATTCTCGTCCCAGCCGGGAAGGAACGATTGGTATGAGACAGTCAAGCTCAACTATGGCATAGACTATTGTGACGCAGGAGGACGTTCAGAGCATTTTGCCGATGCTGACGGAAATGTGCCTGATACATGGTTCAAGATGACACAGATACTGTTGTTTTGGGCATCGAAAGGTGTTGATGGTTTCCGCTGTGACATGGCAGAGATGGTGCCGACTGCTTTTTGGTATTATGCTACAGATGAAGTCAAGGCTATCTATCCATGGATTACATTCATAGGTGAAGTGTACGATCCCAGCCAGTACCGCAATTATATCGCTGCAGGATTCGATTATCTCTATGATAAGGTGGGCATGTATGATACCGTACGTGCTGTGACCTGCGGACATTGCTCTACACAGGAAATCACACGTCAGTGGCAGGCGACGGATGACATCAAGGATAATATGCTCTATTTCCTTGAGAATCATGACGAACAGCGTATCGCGTCTGATTTCTTTGCAGGTTCTGCCGAGAAAGGAATCCCGGGACTTATAGTTTCTGCCCTTCTTCAGCACAATCCGTTCATGCTATATGCTGGTGAGGAGTTCGGCGAGCGAGGCATGGATGCCGAAGGCTTCTCGGGCTGTGACGGTCGTACGACAATCTTCGACTACTGGTGTGTCGACACTTTGCGCAAAGGCTATTATGCCCGCAAGGAACTGGACAAAGACGAGAAGGCTTTGGAGAAAATCCACTCACAGATACTCAATATTGCAACTTTGGAAGATGCAGTCTCCTGCGGAAAGTTCTTCGACCTCATGTATGTCAACCAGCATCTGTATCAGCAATATGCCTTCATGCGTGGCCATGGAAATGAGATATTGCTTGTGGTCGCAAACTTCTCAGACAAGAGTGAGTCCATGCAACTCAATATTCCTCAGGCAGCTCTTGACTATCTGAGCATTGCACCTGGCAAGTACAAGGCGAAGGACCTTCTGTCCAAGAAAGACATATCCATCCATCTGTCATGTAGCAGGAACGCCAAGTTTACTGTTCCTGCTTATGGAGGTGTAGTGTTGAAAGTATCTTTTTAGCTCCTGTAAAGTATGGCAAAGAGAGAATATATACAAGCCAACAAACAATGGCTTATGGGAAAGTCCAAAGAGGAGGGCGTCTTACCGCTTTCTAAAGGCATCTTTTATAAGGTGCTGTCGCAAGGAACGATGCCAAGTGAGACACCTTCTGCAAGAAGCATCATAACTGTACATTATACAGGTAAGACTATAGATGGACACCAGTTTGACAGCAGTCGTGGCGGTGTGCCGTTGGCTTGCCGTCTCAGCGATCTTATTGAAGGATGGATTGTAGCTTTGCAGCATATGCATATAGGCGATGTTTGGGAAGTATATATTCCTGCAGAAATGGGATATGGTAAATTTTCCCAACCAGGTATACCTGGAGGCTCAACACTGGTTTTTGAAATAGAACTGTTGGGTATAGCATGATATGCTGTATATGAGGCAAGCCATATTATAAGAGATACACATGGGTTGCATCGTGTACTGATAAATGAGAAACAGGATTGTCACATATATCATAAATTAATGTGGCAATCCTGTTTCTTAGCCCCAACCTAATACTGTTTTGGGGCAAAGAACTAAGTGTTAAGTGTAGTCGTTATAATTCCCGTTCGTAGTCAACAAAGCGGAAACGCTGTTTGTGTTTCTCGTCCATTTCGTGCGTCTCGCTCCATGTCTCATGCCAGTCTGTATATTCAGGAAAGAACGCATCGGCCTTTTCTGGAGTATCAAATACCTCTGTAAGACATAGTCTGTCGGCGATAGCCAATGCCTGTCCATAGACTGAAGCTCCTCCTATGATGTATACATCCTCGTTCTCTGCGCAGTGTTGCAGTGCGGCATCAAGTGAAGGATATACATCACATCCAGGAAACATCCTGGCAGTGTCAGCTGGCAGTGCTGACGCTTCAAACGCACTCTTGCTCAAGACAATGTTGCGGCGGTTGGGCAGTGCACCCTTCGGCAGCGACTCGAAGGTCTTTCTGCCCATGATGATTGTATGCCCCGTAGTGAGTGTCTTGAACCTTTTAAGGTCGTCCGGCAACCAGTATATCAGTTTGTTGCCATATCCTATGGCGCGGTTTTCTGCCACTGCGGCGATAATGTTTATTCTCATATTTTATTTTATTGAAATGACTTTTCTTGTATGCGTTTAGACCTGTGACCAGCAGGGCAGATATTGCCATGTATAGTTTGTTTTATGATATGTGGGAGACTATTTACAAAGCTCTGATACAGCCCTGTATACACATTTCTGCAAAGGTAAGCATAATTTCATTGACGAACGAATAAAAAAGCTTAAATATTACATTTATTTCAGGTATTATTCGTAACTTTGTATCCTAATGTAAAAGGGAAAGCATCATGTGTACAAAAAAGACAAGCCATGCTATCATGAAACGGATAGTGTTATCATTAATATTTTTAC
>JAIDEM010000110.1 GCA_029054825.1 Prevotella sp.
GTCCTTTATTGCTGTCAGGGTCTTTCTCAGGATGATTCTTCTTCCAGTCATTGATGAATGAGGCGTTATCCTTGCGCATATTGCCCTCGATTTCCTCAAAGTCTGGCAGATAGTCCTCCACGGCATCGTCAAGTTCCATCTCATCGTCCTCTCGCTTTTCCAACCGCTTGTAAATTCTTTCTACTGAAGCGTTGAAAGTTCTGTCACTCTGTGCAAGTTTTTTCTTGCTGTTGTTTGTGAGTCTCTTTTTCAGTTCTTCTGAAAATTCTTCCTTTGTAAACTTCATAATTATGTGTTTGTATAAATGATTTTCCGCAAAATTAACGTATTAGAAACTAATATAACCAATTAATAATGAGATTATTGGATATATATCCATTAAAGTGGATTCTGTATATCAACAAGAATGACGAGTTTTGTAATTTTGCAGACATGAAGATTGATTCGGGTAACATAAAGGGTAAAATCATAAAGCCTCAGGATGGGTTTCAGATGGACTTCGCATCATCTAATATAGATGTGGTGTGGGGAGGTGGAATCCTTGCAGCAGGAAAGAGTTATGCCCTTGTCCTTGCTATGGCAGAGGCTCTTATGACAGACCCGGATTTCCGATGTCTCATATCAAGGCGTTCGCTTCAAAACCTAAAGGCTGGTGGCGGATTTGTAGAGAAGTTCAAGCAGATATTCGGTGAATATTGTTCTATAAAAGAGAGCGACAACCCTCGTGTGTCATTCCCTAACGGCTCATTCTGTGACCTTACTTATATAGATGATAGTGACATGATAAGGTTACGCGAACGTGCAAAGGGATGGGAGTACGATGTGATAGCTATTGATGAGATGACCGAGATGTCATTTGAATGTTTCTGCTACATCATGACACGAAACCGTGGAAACAGTAAGACATTCACAGGACATATATTTGCTACACTAAATCCAAAACGCTCACATTGGAGTAGAATATTTCTCGATTGGTATATTGGGGATGATGGTTTTATCATTCCTGAAAGGAACGGTGTAGTGAGATATTTCTATGTCAATGGTACAGATGTAAAAGATGTCGTTTGGGGTGACAGCAAGAAAGAAGTTTATAGAAAATGTAAAATAGACATTGACAGGAAACTCCAGGCAGTAGGTGGGAACTACACCTACGAGAACCTGATAAAGAGCTTTGTGTTTTACCAAGGCAAACTTTCAGAAAACAGGGCTATGCTTGACGGCAACGCCAACTATATAGGCTCGGTGGCGGCATCAGGTGGGAAGACGGCACAAGCATTATTGGAGGGAAATTTTAACGTGGACCCCGAAGAAGATGAGAGAGCACCAATAACAAGTGAGGCGGCGCGCATGGTCTTTACCAATGACCCACAGATAAACCCTGAGAAGTGGGTAACAGTCGATTTAGCGGACTATGGGAAAGATAATCTTGTGGCTTTTGCATGGCGAGGCTTTCACATTGTGGATATGCTTGTTCTGATAAAGTCCACGCCAAGGGAAAATGCAGAAAAGGTAAGGATTTTTGCGCAGGAAAATGGTGTGGCGGAATCACATATCATATTTGACGGCACAAGTGGGAGGTATTTCAACGACTACATACCTGATGCGATATGCTATTATTCATCTAAGTCATCGTTTGGCTTGTATTACAACCAAGCTCCTACAGTAAAGGATATGTGCTATCTGCGTTTGATAAAAATGATAAATAATGGTGACATCACGATAGACGAAAAGGTAAGCCGTCAGAACTACATACATCAAGATATACGCCATTCCATAACGGTAGGCGTTGAGTTCATGGAAGAGTGCAGTGTTGTACGTTTCAGGGAATTACCAAACGGCAGAAAGAAACTGTTTTCAAAGAACGAGATGAATAAAAAGTTAGGGCGCAACCGTTCAATGGACGTTCTTGACCCTTGCGCAATGCGTATGTACCCTTGCGCCAATGTTCCTTATGGCGAGGAGATGCAACAGGGGTTTGACGAAGAGGTCGAAGAAGACAGGCAACAAGTATCAGATAGCAGAAGTGCAATAAATATATTTGACAATAGTGTATGGTGCTAACGTCAAATGGTTAAGGGATAACAAAAAGAATAGCAATAGCAATGGCAAGAGAAAAGACAAAATACAGCAATGCTAACATTTCATCCGAAGAGCGGAAAAAGAGCTATACAAAGGAGGATAATAAAGCTGCCCTGCTCGCACAGAT
>JAIDEM010000111.1 GCA_029054825.1 Prevotella sp.
CTCTTTACCCATGAAAAACGCTTGCCGCTGATGATAATATCCAACGAAGAAGCGTCCCTGATCTTGAAGGTCAAGATGTGCCGGAAAACCATCCGCGTCAAGTTTGGAAATGATTTCCTGTTTCAATTTCTCATAAAACACCTGTTTTCCTTCATTCAGTTTCTCCAAATGATGGGCAGAAAGATTAAGGATAGTGGCAAATACCGTAGCCGGAGTTGACGATGCTGCATTCATGTAACGCTCACGAATGGAATGGATGTTATTTGCATCTTCTTGTATCTTGTCGAGAACAGCGAACAACCTGCCGCAAAGATACCCTTGATTTTGATTTCCTTTGTCTAACATAATATCGAGTTTTTTATTGTTGTTATTATCATTTAGTCGGTTAAGATAACCCTTGATAATGGCCGCACGTACAATGTTTACAGGATCAATTTTCTTCCCATTTCTTTCGAGAGCAACTTCTGCACGTATACGGCGTATACAGGCCTGAAACAAAGAGGCTGGATATGGCTGGCCTTGGAAAATACTTTTCACTACGGCATCAGGAAGGTTGGGCGTTGCATCGCTTGACTTTCCTCCAAGAGTGACATTTCCGAGTATGGAATGTAATCCTACATACGGTTTCTTGTCCTTGCGTGTATCAACAATCTCCATGTCTACAAAATGTCTGCTGATTAAGCCGGCAAACTCACGCAATGGCAGTTCATTCCAATATACAACCGCTATTCGAGCCGAATTGGGAGCCAGACCTAAAATAAAGAATTTATCATCTTTGTTGGTTGGCAACGTTCCATTATATACGGACATGAATGTGCGCCGTACCAATTCTATACGCCTGTTTGGATTATCATTATCCTCTTCAGTTCTTCCCAATAACGCGAACAGACTATCCTCAGACATCTTTGCGACCTCACTATTGGAAGAAGCCCAGAAAAGAAAAGTCCGTGAACCGATCATGAATTTATTATGAGAGCCTGAACGCAACAAGTGATTTAATGCCGTGGTATACGCAAATTCTGCTTCTTCAGATATAGGAGCATTATGGCCTTTTGATTTTCCATACGAATCATATCCGGAATTTACTTGGAATGCAACAAGTTTAGCTGTAGCCTGACTTCCCGAAATCATTGTAGCTGTAGTGACCTCTACTGTCTTTGAGTGGCCGCCCATTACCAAACAAACACATCCATCTACATCATCACCACCACATTCTAAATTTATTAATTCGCGTTTAGAAGCCACAATTTCCGTATCTCCTTCGATAAGAAAAGAAAACATTGAATACTTCTTATTGAGATTCTTGTTTATATCATCCCAAAGGGAATCATTCTGCATGACATCAACCACGTCTGATGGTTCTTGCTGATAAAAAGCATGTACAGCTTTCATGACTTCATTATTTGGGAACATTTCATATATAGATATAATCTTCGCTTTGAATGTATCAAAATACTTGCGCATGTTTTCCATATCCCCTTTATCAGAATAACCAAATACATACTGGCTATTATCATACAGATAATTTGCAACAGGGGCGCTCGAACGTCCAACACTCTTCTTTACAAGAAACTGTTGTGCGGACTTCTTGTCAATACGTCTGTCTTCAAAACGTAAGAATTTACCACACTTGTCAATCACGATGATAAAACCTACTTCTTTTAATTCCATCCCAAAAGCCGGTAAATCCCCACTCCGATGATAATAATCATACAATGCTTTCAGTATCATCTCAGCACCTCCTCACTATCTTTATCTGGTACAACAATCACACCTTGCTCCATCCTTGCACGATAGAACATAGCATCCGGTTTCTTCTGATTTCCTTCAAAATCCATATCATAAAGCATGATTCCGAAATCCCTGTCTTCTGACAAGGGGAATAATTCAGGTTGTTCTTTGTTATCAATGTACTTCCAATCCGCAGCAAACTCCCGGCAACCAAGATACGGCTGGGTGAAGCATTGTCCTTGCGATGCACGACGCTCGAACATCTGATAATATTTCATTGGATTCTCATCATCATTTGGCTGATGTTTGGCAAAAGCCTCATTCGGACGGTCTTTTACCGGAATAAATACCAGTTTTGCATAAATACGATAGCGCACATCCTGCAAGATCAAGGAGTTCTTCTGCTGACGTTTATCTTCAATGAAGATTGGAGACTTACCGGCCAATGCCCCAACCTCATTCCTCCTGATGGTTGTCCACTTGATAGGTTTAAGAACCTCTATTTTCGTCACTTGCCAGCGCATAGCATAGCGTTTGAAAAGTATTGCTTCAAAAATGGCACGTGCTGCTGAAGGCGTAATGACATCATAACTCACTCGCTCCACTTTCAGTTCCGGTCGGGTAAAGCAAGCCCAGTCACCCCAAACCTCTAAACAATATTCTTTATCTGTATATTCCATAATTATGTATTGTCTTCTAATCCTCCATTTTAATTTTATATCATTAATATCTCTTCCATCCAATGGTTATCAAGACAGAGGCCTGTGGCACTGTCATACTGTTCTCTGTCTGTCAACACATAAGTACCTTCCAATACTTCTTCAATAGCACCATAGCTGACAAACTTGTCAAAGTCGGAACGGTGAATGCCCACTGTAAACTGAGCCAGTTGTTTCATCAAAGGATATGTGTAACCGGACTTTTTCAACTTTTCCACAAGTTCCATGCTGTTCCCCATATTCACAATGACATTCATGCAATCATCATCAACCATTCTAAATTCCTTTGATGCCGTTTCAAAACACAATTCGTTAGGATTATAAAGGTAGTGTTTCATATCCTTATCGTCAAACGTGTTTTTCCTGCTATACAACTGATGAAAATACTTTTCCATCACAGAGGGTGCAAACCAATCGCTGTCTGCCGGCAAATTCAGCCGTGCATTGTTGGCCGCAGCCATTGTCCCAAACGGGACACGCTTCTCTGCAGAAAGACTGAACACATATGTAGTACCGACGGAATGCCTACCTTCACGATTACACCGACCTGCAGCCTGTAATACAGAATCAAGTCCCGCTTCCTGACGAAACACAACAGGGAAGTCTATATCCACCCCTGCTTCAACAAGTTGGGTAGCTATCACTCTGACCACCGGCTGAGACTCATCTTTCAACAAAGATTTGATCCTCAGTATTGTTTCACTGATATGTGAAGGACACATCATCCTCGACAGATGCAGTTTAACCCCTTCATTGGGTAAACGGTCATACAGTTCCTTGGCATCTTTCCGAGTGTTTACTATGCACAACACTTTATCATATACAGCAACATCGGCAGCAATCTCATCATACGTCTTTCCTGTATTGTCAATATCCAATTCCACACGGCGGAGCTTGTCGTGCAAGGCAAACTCTTTCGGTATGATTTCCGTGATACGTTCTATTCCATCAAAATCGGCCTTAGGATTTGCTCCCTTTATAAGTCCGCTAAGCACTGGCAGACTGGCAGTCGTAAACAGCACAGATACTCCGAACATCGTCTGATACGCTTTAAGCGCATCCACAATCGGCTGTAAGGAGTGCATCGGCAATGTCTGAACTTCATCCAAAACAAGAACAGAATTAACTATATTATGTAATTTTCGGCAATCGGACGGCATATTGCTGAACATTGATTCAAACAACTGCACGTTGGTGGTGACAATAATAGGATAATCCCAATTCTCTGTAGCCAATTTTGCTTTATCACGAACGTCCTCGTCCTTTATTTCGTCGGGATTGAAGTTGCTGTGATGCTCCAAGACATTCTCTTCACCTAAAATTTCCTTCAACAGACCAGCCGTTTGCACAATGATGCTGGTATACGGGATGGCTATGACGATGCGGTTCATGCCGTGAATTACCGCGTGCTTCATAGCCCATAACAACGACGAAAGGGTTTTTCCACCTCCTGTCGGCACCGTAAGGCTATAAAAACCTTTCTCGCCAGAAGAAGTCATGCCGCATTGCTCCTGTACTTGCTTGCGAATGCGATTCACATCATTGTCAGGTGTATGCTGTTGTAATTCACGTAAATAATCTTCCAGCTTCGGCAATAATTCGGTCATAGCGGACGAGCATCCACGTTTACTCCATGACACAACATCCATAAACCGTTCTGTGTCAAGTCTGTCGGCATCAACCAAACAGGAAAAAAGCATGCGTGACAGATGATGGAAATGCTTCTTATCTACCTTATACTTAGAAAAGGGCGATTCTGAAAGTTCTTTCAGTAACAGAGACTTATCTACGCTTCCGCTCTTAATGCTAATCTCCGTTGGAAGTTGCCTTTCCTCCAGGACTCTCTCCACATCTACATAATCATGTAGTCCAGTATGATGAGAGATTACTTGATTGGCAAGAAGATTCAATACACTTCTCCCCATGAGGTTCATAGCCAATATGCCACCCACAAACGCATGATAATGCTCTCCATACGATTTCTGGTCCGTCACTGACAAACCATTTTTCTTGCGAATATATTGCTGAAACGCAACACGCTCCTTGCCTTTGTCATGAAACATTCCAAGCGCATACCCCCAAGAAGAAAGACCAAATTGACGGGTAAAACATGTAGCCATCTCAGCTACTCCCTTTTGGTGCTCATCATTGGTTTGTATGATCCAACGACCATTCTCATTATATAGGTGAGATATTACAGTCTGTCTTATCATTTATTAGATTTTAAAGGGTTCTATATTGTCACATACCTCACATACCGGTAAAATCAGCCAAAGCACAAGTACACCAATTCATAGAGAAGCAGGACAAACGTAGAAGGCGGCATCTATCCAATTGCTGTCACACAACAAGATATTTGCCGCCTACATCATACGCTACGTCAGAGGATTCCAGCCTTGTGCCTTCAACGGGAATTCATTGTTATCGCGTGTCACAAGCACCTGCCCGAGCTCCGGCTTGGTAATGTGCCCGATAATCTTCACATCCTCCATACCTTCTACCTTTGACAAGTCGCCTATAGGCACTGTGAAAAGCAGTTCGTAGTCTTCTCCTCCATTGAGTGCACAGGTAGTGAGATTCATATTGAATTCTTCTGCCGTGACCGCAACCTGATAATCTATAGGGATGTTCTTCTCATATATGCGGCAACCGCAGTCGGACTGCTTGCATATATGCATCAGTTCGGAAGAGAGGCCGTCGGAGACATCCATCATAGATGTAGGACAGACACCTGCTTTGCGCAACGTCTCTATGATGTCGCCGCGTGCCTCCGGCTTCAGCTGACGTTCAAGAAGATATTCCTTTCCTGCGAAATCAGGCGAGAAGGAGAGCATCTCTATATGGCGGCGTTGCTCTGCCTTGTCTGCGTATTTCATCTGTATATCACGTATCTGCTGGTAATACACGGCTTTTTCACGCTCAAGAAGCTGCAGACCCATATATGCCGCACCGAGATTGCCTGACACACAGATGAGATCGGTATCTTTTGCTCCCGAGCGATAGGCAATATCTTCCTTGCGTGCAACGCCTATGCATGTGATACTTATCGCGAGACCTGTAAGCGATGATGTCGTATCGCCTCCTACAATATCTATATTCCACTTGTCGCAGGCCATACGCAGACCACTGTAGAAGTCTTCTATATCTTCTACGGCAAAGCGTTTTGAAAGCGCTATCGACACAGTCATCTGCCGTGGTGTGCCGTTCATGGCAAAGATATCAGAGATATTCACCATTGCACTCTTGTACCCCAATTGCTGCATGCTTATATAGGTAAGGTCAAAATGTACGCCCTCCATCAGCATGTCTGTCGTCACAAGTGTCTGCTCGTCACTGTTACCGGCTATCACGGCACAGTCATCGCCGACGCTCTTCAATGTGGCTGGATTCTTTGTCTCAATGTCTTTTGTAAGGCGATCGATAAGTCCGAATTCGCCAAGTTCCTTTATCTCCATCAACTAATGTTTATTTTATTTTTCTGATATTTTTCCTGAATCCTTCAATTTGGACAGGATAGAGTTCCGTGAGTTCTTCTGCAGATAAGACAGTATAAATTCATCAAACTCTTCCGCTCCGTCGAGCATGAAGCCGATTTCCACAGGCAAGGCAAGGATACTCCTTCGCACGGCATCAGACAGCCCGTCCACATCCTTCAGGCGGGCGGCGTCCTTTTCCGTGGTGATAATAAGCCGTGGCTCAGGTATGGTGTCAAAGAGATTGTTGATCTTGTCTATATCACTGTCTGTAAATCTGTGATGGTCGCCGAATGTCAACGGTGTGAGGTTCTTTGTATACATGCCGAGATCAAGCAGCAGTTGCTGCGGAGACGCTATGCCTGCCAGCACGATGACATTATGCCTGTCAGACAAGTCTTCAAGACGCACTGTACTGCCTTCGGGGAACACTGGATAGAGGTTTCCATAATTCAGTGTCGTAAAGAACAGCTTCTGATACGGCCGGAGAGCCATGGCCTTCTTGATGACACGGAAATCCATTGGACGTAGGCTCTTCGGGCACTTTGTCACGATGACGATGTCTGCACGCTCCTTCCCGCTCTTTGGTTCTCGCAACCGTCCTGCCGGCAAGAGCCGGTCATAGACTATCAGACGATGATAGTCCACGAGGAGAATATTCACTCCTGGTTTCACATACCGATGCTGATATGCGTCATCGAGGATTATCACGTCTGTATCATTGGTACATTCATCATTACGCAAGCGTTCGATGCCCTCACAGCGATTTGCGTCAACAGCAACATATACGCGGTTCTTGCCTTGGTGTGCACCGTATTTCATATACATCTGACAAGGTTCATCCCCAATATCCGCCGATGTCACACTACCCTCTGCAAGGACATACCCCTTGGTCTTGCGCTTATATCCGCGTGACAAGACAGCGACCCGTACCTTGTCACGCAACAGCCTGACAAGATATTCCACATGCGGTGTCTTCCCTGCCCCGCCTATGGTAATATTCCCTACGGATATTACCGGGATGGTAAAACTCCTGCTACGGAGTATCCCCATCTCAAAGAGCATATTGCGGAAGCCTACACCAATGCCGTAGAGCCAGCTCAACGGTATCAACGCTTTATATATCTTTATGAAATCTCCTTCCATCTACAGGATTTTGTTGTTTAGTCGTTTGGTGGTTTGGTTGTTTAGTGTTTTTGGGTAGGATAGCCATAATAGAAGTTTAAACAACTAAAGTTATAATTCGAGAGCAGAGCCAAGCTGGCTTGAGCTATGCCGAGCAAAAGGAACTTCGAGCGAAGCTCAAAGCACTAAACAACCAAACCACTAAACTTATTTCATCTCAAGGAAATATGGCATACGTGCCTGAACAGGTGACTGCTCGTTGATTGTGCGCATAAGCATGAACGGCTCATAGTATGAACCGAGAGCGAGGCGAAGCTGCTCATCAAGAGCACTGCCAGTACCACCAGCCACCTTATTCATCAGCTGAGCCATGAAATCCGGTGCTGCAGGATAATCCACAGTTCGGAAATCCTTTACCTTAGCAAGCTGGGCAGCTTTCTTCACAGCATCATCCAAGCCTCCGAGCTGGTCGACAAGTCCATTCTTCAGACCATCGGTAGCGAGCCATACCCTACCCTGTGCTATCTTCTCCACAGCTTCGACTTTCATCTTGCGGCCATCAGCCACACGCTTGCGGAACAGAGCATAGCCATCGTTAATCCATGTCTGCATGGCAGCAATCTCATCAGCTGTAAGCGGACGTGCCATTGCTATTGGGGAGAATGTCGAGTTGGCATTTGTCTTCACCTCATCATAATGGAATTTCAGTTTCTGTGTCATCAGTCCTGTGAGGTCTGGGAATGCACCGAAGATACCTATCGAACCCGTGATTGTATTTGGCTGAGCGATAATCCATGATGCATTGCACGACATGTAGTATCCGCCAGAAGCAGCACATCCCCCCATGGAGACGACCACTGGCTTCACCTTCTTCAGTTCTGTGATATAATGCCACATCTGCTCGGAAGCATACGCGTCACCGCCTGGAGAGTTTATGCGGAGGACAACAGCTTTTACATTGTCATCCTTAGCAAGTTTCTCAAGGTCCTTGCAGACAGTCTTGCCGACAATCTGAGTCGTGCTTCCCATGGCAAAACCAGTCAGGGCACTCTGCACAATCGTTCCCTCGCAATAGTAAACGGCAATCTTATTGTCAGAGTCATTATCTACAGTAACATTCTTCATTGCCGCAACGCTGAGTTGATGTATCTCTTCATCGGCATCAAGTGCAAGACGCTTCTTTATCTCCGCCTTTACCTGGTCTGCGTAAAGCATGCCGTCAACAAGTTTCTGAGCCTTGAGAGCTTTTGTCGGACTCATTACTGTAAAGCCGTCGGCAATCCTGTTGAGCTCGGCAACGCTTATCTTGCGTGACTCAGAGATATCCTTCAGGACATTCTGCCACATGCCGTTTATATATGCCGACACCTGCTCACGGTTGGCGTCAGACATCTTTTCCTCAGTATACATCTCGGTAGCACTCTTATATGTGCCCACCTTTATTATATTATACTTTACGCCAAACATGGCAGCAAAGTCCTTGACATACATAGGCTGTGCACCTATGCCATGGAAATCAAGATGGCCATAAGGATTGATGTATACCTTGTCGGCCACCGATGCAAGATAGTATGCACCCTGTGTATATATATCACCGTAAGCGACAATCCACTTTTTCTTTGCCTTGAATTCCTTCAGCTTGTTGCGTATCTCCTGAATAGTGGCGTTGTCAGCGGCAAGCGCTCCCGTCTCTATATAGATACCCTTGATGTCATCATTGTCCTTTGCCTTTTCTATAGCCGAAAGGATATCATTCAGACCTGTAGACATCTGCTCGTTTCCAAGCAGTTCGGCAAATGGGTCAGAAGAGCCTTTCTCTGTTATCTGTCCTTGGAGATTGAGGACAAGCACCGAGTTGTCCTTAACCTCAGTCTCCGTTGATGTTGATGCTACCATGCCTATAAGGCTAATGATGGAGAATGCTATGAAGATGCCTATACAAAGGAATACGCCAAATACTGTGGCAAGAATGTTCTTGAAAAAGTCTTTCATTGGTTTTACGGTTGTGTGCGGTTATACGGTTATACGGTTGCGGGGTATGCGGTTGTGGGTTACGGGAAAGCAATCTCCGTATAACCGCACAGCCGTATAACCGCACACAACCGTAAAACCGATTTATATAATTATCAATCCTTATCCATAAGGAGTTCCATCATTGTCTTGGCAGAATAAGCCACAGACGTACCAGGGCCGAAGATTGCGGCAACACCTGCCTTGTAGAGGAAGTCATAGTCCTGTGCAGGGATGACACCACCGGCGATGACCATGATATCCTCACGGCCGAGCTTCTTCAGTTCTTCAAAGAGCTGCGGGATAAGTGTCTTGTGGCCTGCGGCAAGAGAAGATACACCAACAATGTGTACATCATTCTCCACAGCCTCACGTGCAGCCTCGGCTGGAGTCTGGAAGAGAGGTCCCATATCCACATCGAAACCGCAGTCGGCATAACCTGTCGCTACGACTTTCGCGCCACGGTCGTGACCGTCCTGTCCCATTTTGGCAACGAAGATACGAGGACGGCGTCCTTCCTTCTCTGCAAACTCGTTCGTCAAGCGAACAGCCTCTTCAAACTCTGTATCCTTCTTGTATTCTGAAGAATATACACCTGATATTGTTCTTACCACTGCCTTATAACGTCCTACGATTTTTTCACAAGCATCACTTATCTCACCGAGAGTACAGCGGAGCTTAGCACACTCTACAGCAGCCTCCAGCAAGTTGCCCTCACCTGTGCGTACAACCTCTGTCAGAGCGTCAAGAGCCTTCTGGCAAGCCTCGTTGTCGCGCTTTGCCTTCAGTTCCTTGAGCGCAGCCTCCTGCTGCAGACGCACAGCAGTATTGTCCACCTCGAGGATATCGATAGGATCCTCATGGTCAAGACGGTACTTGTTTGTTCCGACAATAGTCTGCACGCCAGAGTCGATACGTGCCTGTGTACGTGCGGCAGCCTCCTCGATACGCATCTTTGGCACACCTGTCTCGATGGCCTTTGCCATACCGCCGAGCTTCTCTATCTCCTGGATATGCTCCCAAGCCTTCTCGACAAGCTCCTGAGTAAGAGACTCTACATAGTAAGAGCCAGCCCATGGGTCAATCTCCTTGCATACCTTTGTCTCGTTCTGGATATAGATCTGGGTATTACGTGCAATACGTGCAGAGAAGTCCGTCGGGAGCGCAATGGCCTCGTCAAGAGAGTTGGTGTGCAGAGACTGTGTATGTCCGAGCACGGCAGCCATAGCCTCGATACATGTACGGCCGACATTGTTGAACGGATCCTGCTCTGTCAGCGACCAGCCTGATGTCTGCGAGTGTGTGCGGAGAGCCATGGACTTAGGATTCTTAGCACCGAAACTCTTCACGATCTTCGCCCACAGGAGACGTCCTGCACGCATCTTGGCTATCTCCATGAAATGGTTCACACCGATAGCCCAGAAGAACGAGAGACGCGGAGCGAAGGCATCAATGTCAATACCTGCATTGACACCGGCACGGAGATAGTCCATACCGTCGGCAAGAGTATATGCAAGCTCAATGTCTGCGGTGGCACCAGCCTCCTGCATATGATAGCCGGAGATGGAGATGCTGTTGAACTTAGGCATATTCTTCGATGTGTACTCGAAGATGTCGGCGATAATCTTCATGGAGAATGACGGCGGATATATATATGTATTACGCACCATGAACTCCTTCAGGATATCGTTCTGAATGGTTCCTGCCATCTCCTCGAGCTTTGCGCCCTGCTCAAGACCTGCCACGATATAGAATGCAAGGATAGGAAGTACCGCACCGTTCATGGTCATGGACACAGACATCTTGTTCAATGGAATGCCGTCAAACAGCACCTTCATGTTCTCTACAGAACAGATAGACACACCGGCCTTGCCCACATCACCTACGACACGCATGTTGTCCGGGTCATAGCCGCGGTGAGTAGGGAGGTCAAAGGCAACGGAGAGACCTTTCTGTCCGGAAGCAAGGTTCCTGCGATAGAAAGCGTTTGACTCCTCAGCCGTGGAGAATCCTGCATACTGACGTATCGTCCACGGGCGGAACGGATACATCATAGAGTATGGGCCACGGAGGAACGGAGGGATACCTGCGGCGAAGTCAAGATGCTCCATGCCTTCAAGGTCTTCCTTTGTATATACTGGTTTTACCTCTATGTGCTCAGGTGTCTTCCATACATTCTTGACACCGTTTTCCTGCTGCCACTTTGCGCCGTCTTTCTTCTCGATACCCGCAAAGATATCAATATTCTTAAAATCTTTTCTTGCCATAGTAGTTTAGATACCGAGTTTTGAGTTAAACATCTTCAAGGTCTCAAGCTGGTTGACCTTGACGTGGATAAAGTTCTCTATGCCGGCAGCCTTCAGGTCCTCGGCACATGCCGGCGCACCGGCAACGACATAGATAGCACGGTTGTCAAGATACTTGTATGCCGGTATAGCATATTCTGCATACTCGTCATCGCTTGAGCAGAGGACAACGATATCTGCGCCAGCCTCTACAGCGGCGTCGATGCCTTCCTCTATAGTCTTGAAACCGAGATTGTCAATGACCTTGTAGCCAGCAGCCGCAAGGAAGTTGCATGAGAACTGTGCGCGTGCCTGCCTCCAGGCAAGGTTGCCTATCGTCACCATAAACGCAACAGGCTGCTTCTCAGCCTTCTCTGTGGCGAGACGCAGATTCTCGAAGTCGGCAGCAAGACGTGTTGCCTTTATAGACTTCAAGGAGCCCTCTTCTCCACACTTGCCCTTGCACTCCGAAGCGAGAGGTGTCTTTCCTTCCGATGTCTCGATGAAGTTAGGGAACTGGTTTGTGCCGAGGATAAACTCACGGCGCTGTGCCGCATGTAGATGGCGCTTCTCGTTGGTAGCGTTGATGTCGTCCTGTACAGTTCCTGCCTTCACAGCGGCAAGGAATCCGCCCTGCTCCTCCACATTGAGGAATATCTTCCAAGCCTCTTTGGCAAGAGAAGATGTCAGTTCCTCTATGTAATAAGAACCGGCAGAAGGGTCAACGACAGTATCGAAGTGGCACTCCTCTTTCAGGAGAAGCTGCTGGTTGCGTGCTATGCGGTCAGAGAACTCATTAGGTGTCTCGTAAGCAGCATCGAACGGTGTCACGACAATAGAGTGTACACCGGCAAGAGCAGCAGACATTGTCTCGGTCTGAGAGCGAAGCATATTGACATAAGCGTCGAAGAGCGTCATGTTGTAACGTGTCGTCTCGGCGTTTACAATCATCTTGCATGCACAGTCACAGGAAGGATTATACTCCTTGACAATCTCTGCCCACAGCAGACGTGCGGCACGGAACTTGGCTATCTCCATGAAATAGTTCTCGGAGATGCCCATATTGAACTTTATCTTCTTTGCGGCAAGAGTAGCGTCAACTCCTGCATCGACAAGCATCTGGAGATACTCCGCACCCCATGCGAGAGCATAGCCCAGTTCCTGGACGATATATGCGCCGGCATTGCTCAGAGCTACGGTATTGACAGCTATCACGCGGAAGTGAGGATAGTCCTTGACAGCCTCAACGAGAGGCTTGGCAAACTGGAGCACGCCCTCCACATCCTTTCCGCCAAGCATCTTCTCCATAGGGTCCCAGTCGATGGAAGCGACGATGTTGTCCTTGTCATACCCCCTCTTCTCGAAAATGTCCACAAGCATTTCCGCGAGCTCCACGGAGTGACGCTTGCAGGTAGTGAAGTTCAGCTCCACACAGTCACAGTGGATACCCTCAAGGAGTGTCTCTACATATTCTCTGCTGAGTTGTGAACCGCAGATATGGAAACCGAGCGAATTGACGCCCTTGCCAAGGACATCAAGAGCCTTCTTGTTAGCCTCGGCAGCGGAGTCCGCCATAATATTCTGGCGTACATACCACTCGTTATCCAGTTTCTTGTTACCACGTACAAACGGAAACTCGCCTGGCATAGCCTCCGGTGTCTGCAGTCTTTCCACATCTTCCTTGCGATAAAACGGCTGCACATTGAAACCTTCGTTGGTTTTCCACACCAGACGCTTGTTAAAATCAGCGCCTTTCAAGTCGACCTGAATCTTGTCAAGCCACTCCTGTCTGGTAGGTGCGACAAACTCTCCGAAAAGTTTTTCGTTCTTTTTTGCCATAGTTGTTTGTTAAGTTTTATTATGTTTTGTTGCTATTTTTCATTCACGTAGTGATGAACACATATAATATTTTGCAAATTTACAGATTATTTTGTAAATAGGAGAATCCTATAAAGAAATTTAACGCAATTTGGTGGTTATAGATGCGGTTATACGGTTGTGTGCGGTTATGTACGGTTGTACGGTTGTACGGTTATACGGTTATACGGATATCACCTTTCCTACGCCACACAACCGCACATAACCGTACAACCGCATAACCGTACATAATCGCACATAATGTTATTATTTTATAATAAACATGCCATGCAAAATGACGTTTGGAGAAAAATCATTAATTTTGTATCCAAATTCGCAAAAAATCAAAATACAACAAAAGATATATGGAATTAGCAAGCAAGTACAACCCTAAAGATGTGGAATCCAAATGGTATCAGTACTGGACTGACCACAAGCTCTTTTCAAGCAAACCTGACGGACGCGAGCCGTACACGATAATCATCCCTCCTCCTAATGTCACCGGTGTATTGCACATGGGACACATGCTCAACAACACCATCCAGGACATCCTTATCCGCAAGGCACGCCTTGACGGAAAGAACGCCTGCTGGGTTCCAGGCACTGACCATGCGTCTATCGCCACAGAGGCAAAGGTGGTAAACAAGCTCGCGCAGCAGGGTATCAGGAAGCGTGACCTCACACGCGAGCAGTTCCTCGAGCATGCATGGGCATGGACAGAGGAGCATGGAGGCATCATCCTGAAACAGCTCCGCAAGCTGGGAGCGTCATGCGACTGGGACCGCACTGCCTTCACACTCGACGAAAAACGCTCCGAGTCTGTCATGAAAGTGTTCGTGGACCTCTACGAGAAGGGTTATATCTACCGCGGACTGCGCATGGTCAACTGGGACCCGAAGGCGCAGACCGTGCTTTCAACTGAGGAAGTCATCTACCGTGAAGAGAAGTCCAATCTCTATCACCTGAAATATTATGTCGCCGATGCCGACACGAATCCTGTCGTACTGACAGGCGAAGAGGGCGAGGTGTTCCATAAGGACGAGAAAGGCTACTATGCTGTCGTCGCCACGACACGTCCAGAGACCATCATGGGCGATACCGCCATGTGTATCAATCCTAAGGATGTGAAGAACAAGTGGCTGAAAGGCCACAAGGTCATTGTGCCTCTTGTCAACCGCGTCATCCCTGTCATAGAGGACCGCTATGTAGACATCGAGTTCGGTACAGGCTGTCTTAAAGTCACTCCTGCCCACGATGTCAATGACTATGCCCTCGGAAAGACACACAATCTCGAGACTATCGACATCTTCAATCCTGACGGCACCATATCCGAAGCAGGAGGACTGTATGTCGGCATGGACCGCATGGATGTGCGCAAGCAGATTGCCAAGGATCTCGAGACAGCCTGCCTCATGGACCATATCGAGGACTATGTCAACAAGGTAGGCTACTCTGAGCGCAACCAAGACACAGCCGTAGAGCCGCGTCTCTGCAAGCAGTGGTTCCTCTCCATGCAGCACATGGCAGACATTGCCCTGCCACCTGTGCTCGACGGCAGACTGAAATTCTACCCGAACAAGTATGTCACGACATACAGAAACTGGCTGGAGAACATACAGGACTGGTGCATCTCACGCCAGCTGTGGTGGGGTCACCGCATCCCTGCATACTTCCTGCCTGAGACAGAGGACGGACAGGAGCGCTTTGTCGTGGCACTGACCGAGGGGGACGCCCTTGCCAAGGCAAAGGAGATAGACCCGTCGGTGACTATGGAGCAGCTCCATCGTGACGAGGACGCACTCGACACATGGTTCTCCTCATGGCTGTGGCCTGTGTCACTCTTCGACGGCATCAACAATCCAGGCAACGATGACATAAAATACTACTACCCTACTTCCGACCTCGTGACAGGTCCGGACATCATATTCTTCTGGGTTGCGCGCATGATTATGGCTGGATGCGAGTACATGAACGACATCCCGTTCCGCAATGTCTACTTCACCGGCATCGTCCGCGACAAGCTCGGCAGGAAGATGAGCAAGTCTCTCGGCAACTCTCCTGACGCTCTCGAACTAATAGAGCGCTTCGGTGCCGACGGCGTGCGTATGGGCATGATGCTCGCGGCTCCGGCAGGTAACGACATCCTCTACGACGATGCACTCTGCGCACAGGGCATGAACTTCTGCAACAAGATGTGGAACGCCTTCCGCCTTGTGAAGGGCTGGGAGGTTGCCGACATCGAACAGCCGAATAGCAACGCCAAGTCTATAGCATGGATGAACGCAAAGATAAAGGCCGACTATGCCGAAATCAACGACCACTTCTCCAAATACCGCCTCAACGACGCACTGATGACAGCCTTCAAGCTCTTCACTGACGAGTTCTCCGGATGGTATCTCGAGATGATAAAGCCAGCATATCAGGCTCCTATCGACAGGAAGACATACGAGGAGACACTGGCCATCTTCGACAAACTCCTGCACATCATACATCCGTTCATGCCGTTCATCACTGAGGAACTGTGGCAGCACATCATAGACCGCAAGGACGGTGAGGCTCTCATGGTAGATGTCTTCAAGCTCGCCATTCCTACCGACGAGGAGAAGGAAATCCTTGCACGATACGAGACAGCGAAGCAGATCATCTCTGGAGTGCGCGGCATAAGGCAGTCAAAGAATATCGCTCCACGCGAACCTCTCACACTTGAGATTGTGGCAAACGAGGCGGATGCCGACACAGAGCTTAACGCCATAATAAAGAAGATGGCAGGGCTCTCCGAGATACATTACGTACAGCAGAAGGGTGACGGCTCCTCGGCATTCATGATAGGCACACGCGAATATGCCGTGCCTCTCGGAGACCTCATCGACACCGAGGCAGAGATAGCCAAGGCTGAGGCAGAACTGAAGCATCTCGAGGGCTTCCTCAACGGTATCCGCAAGAAGCTCTCCAACGAGCGTTTCGTTGCCAATGCACCGGAGGCTGTCGTCGCTCTCGAGCGCAAGAAGGAGGCAGACTCTCTCGAGAAGATAGCCGCTCTCAAGGAGACTATCGCCACATTGAAGAGATAAGTCTCTAAGAGATAATGCTATCCGTTTCGTCACGGCTGCAAGACATGCCCGAGAGCTATGGGCAAGAGATATGAGAAACCACGCCATAGTCCTGAAAAAAACAGGATTATGGCGTGGTTTTGTTGTTTAACGGTTAGGGCTGTTCAGGGAACTTGTATGGATAATCCCCACTTGAGTCCGTTCTGTTGACAAAAGGCATAACAACCGTATATCCACTGTATGTCCGGCGTTTCACACCATCTCGGACACACTATGGTACATCCATACTATTTATAAAAACACCCGAACAACTAAAGCACAAAACCACAAAAACCAAGATCAAGCGAGAGTAAAGCAGAACTTGCTTAAGATATGCCTGACTTCTTGAGTAAACGAAAACATTCTCAGGCTTGCCTTTTAAGCTGCCGAGCGAGGGGAAAAGTTCAATATTACTTAAACAAAAGTAACTGGCCGACCAAACGACTAAGCTACCTACAAACGAAAGGTCACCCTTTACCGTGTAAAAGGTGACGGTTTATAAGACAAAAGGTGACCTTTCGCAAGATGAAAGGTCACCTTTTGTCTTGCAGCTGATATTACATTGCAGACCAACCGCTATCGCCCGTCAGCCGCACCTGCATCTACCGCCTTGCTAATACAGGGGAACCACAACGACATTGCGGATAGGATTCCGGTCCATACGGCTATAGCTCATATCTTCAGCAAAGTACCTGTAGGACAGAGGAAACGGCAGTAAGGACGCTTTACAAACAGACTGAGCACGACACAGACGGCGAGAAACACCAGCATGAGCCACGATGCTGTCTGCCAAAGGAAAGCCGCAAACAGTTCGTAGTCCATCCACGATGATGTCACTCCTGTCCATGTCACAAGCATAAGTACCGCCCACAGCACCCGGCGCAGTATGGCAAGGCGATGTACCCACTGAGGCGTGAGCCGCCACTGGCGACGTCTTCCAGCCTTGTTGGTGATATCCTGCAACGAACCGAGAGGACAACACCATGCACAGTAATGCCCTTTCTTGCCGAAAAGCGGATAGAACAGTGCCACGAAGGCAAGCAACAGCAGCGCAATATGCGTCTCGAGGTATGCGGTATCAAGCAGTTGCGACGGTTCGCGCATCATGCCTGTCAGCGAGGAGTAGCTCACGAATGTCCCGCAATAGAAACCAAGAACAACGACATTCAGTGACAACTGCACCATGCGGTAAGTCTTGCTGCGGAAGAAAAGAGGCAGCAGTGCCGCCATAAGGCTCACTATAATCGCCGCCGTAAGTTTCAGCATCCGCCCTGCTCCGCCATCCACGGCATCATCCTGTGTGGCAGTCTTTGCCGCCACTGCCAGTGCGCGACGCAGTGTTCCCTTAATACATTCCGACGACATCGTGGCTCCTGTTACGGCATCCATGTCCGCCCTCAATGCCGCCTTGACATCAAGCCCTATGTAACGGCTTACAACCTCCTCGCGCACCACATCGAGAAACTCCGGAGTCTCGTTGTTCGGAAGTATGCGTATGCTGTCTATCCTGTCACGGGATATATACACCTTCATAGGCACATCACCTCCATAGCCCCGCAAATCGGCGGCTATGGAGGTGGTATTTATCACTGTCGTGCCATTGGAAAGAAGCGTTACGGTCGCCGTATCAGTATCGCCGCCGGCCTCTGTCGCCGTGTCTCCGCGTCTGGAGCTCATGGCTATGGACAGTAATATGCTGAGACACGTCGCCGTGGTCAGTATGCATCTCAGAACCTCGTGCGACTTATTTGTTTTTCTCATAATAGTCCAGTGCGGCCTTTATGTTCTTCTGTACAGCCTTCAGACTTATAGTCGCCCCTGTACATCCGTCCACCTGCTGCTTCTCGGCGAGCTTCTTTGCCTTGCTCACCTTCAGGTTCTCGTACAGCGGCAAGAGGCTTTTCTTTATCCGGACGAAGTAAGGCACGGTCTCCTCGTTCTTCAGTGCTGTCACTTTCTTCACCTCGTTGTTCTTGATATGCACCTCCACGGGTGTGCCTTTGCGGTATCCACGTGCGTTGCATATAGTATTTGTACGTACCACATAGGTACCGTCTGCCTGCTTCTTCATCACGCCGTCCGCCCATGAAGGAAGAGCGCAAGACAGCAATATGAAGCTGCAGAGCATCGCAGCCTTCGCCTTCAATTCGCAGACAAGGCTGGCGAGCATCGGTTTCATGTCTGTTTTATTTCTCATTATTCTGCTTTTATTGGTTTTCATTATCATTATCGCCCATTGGTCTGTACACTGTCCTAATGTCTCAGGAAACACGTTCCCTGAGACATTAGGGACAATATCACTTCTTTGGAAGCATGGTCACCTGTATGCGGTTCCTTGAGTCGACAAGCTGTCGGCAGAGACTCTTGATATCGTCTGTGGTAAGAGCGTCAACCTTCTGCAGATAGTCCTTCTCAAAGTCAATACCTTCACGCAGGTCATGATAGCACACATATTCCCACCATCCGTTTGTCAGAATGGCGCGGTCATAGTTCTTGCGCTCATACTCCTTCACCTTCTGCAACTGTTCTTCGGTAGGTCCGTCGGTCGCCATCTTCTGCAACTGCTCGTCGATGAGCGGCAGCAGTTCCTCGTATTTTTCTGGAGCGCAACGGAAATTGACTGTCATGCTGCAAGCCTCTGACGGATATTTCCAGAACTGTCCACTCACGCTGACACCGTATGTGCCACCCTTCTCCTCGCGCACTGTCTCAGTATAGACGGCTCTCATTATCTGCGACAGGACATCGAGCTTCAGGTCGTTCTCCGCTGTATAAGGCAAATCGGCGGTGTAGAATACATTTGTCAGTGCCGACGGTGTCTTCAGTTCCTCGGAGAAGACATGCACAGCATTGGTGCGCAGGATGTCAAGCACATCCTTACCCACCTTCGGAGCCTGCGCCTTGGAAGGTTTTCCCGGCAGACTTGCAACATATTGGCACAACAGGTCCTCAAACTCATCCTCACGAATGTCACCGGTGATGATGAGATTCATGCCGGCAAGGTTGGAGAATCTCTCCTTGTATATCTGATACATGCGGTCATGGTTCACCTCGGCGAGGCGTTCCTCCGTCATAGGTTCCGTGCGTTTGCGCTGTCCGTAGAGAGCTATGCGGAGCGAGTCCTTATAGTTGACATTAGGATTGGCGCTGCGGTTCTTCAGCAGGGAACGCTGCTTGGCAATGATATTCTGGAATATTGCAACGTCTTTTCTCGGCTGTGTGACATAGAGATACATCACTTCCAGCCATGTCTTGAGGTCTGATGCAACACAGACACCGTTTACCCCCTCATCCTCGGAATTGATGTAAGGAGTGACACGCAAAGCCTTGCCGCGACGTTTCTTCTCCAGTGTGAGGTAATCGAAGTCTGCAGCACCGCTCTCCCTCACGACACTGCCGAGGAGCGACAGTGTCGCCGCGTCTTCATCGCCGTAGAGCGAGCGTCCTCCGAGTCTGAACATGTTTATCGTAAGACGGTTCGGCTCTATGTCAGAAGGTCTTGCATAGACCTTGATACCGTTGGAGAGGACATATTCTGTATAACCGTTGGCAACCTTCTTCCGTGAAGATATCTTGCCTTTCTTAGGCAGTTTCTTCATGAATGTCTGGTCAACGGCATTGTCAAGATTGTCATCTATATAGTCTTTCTGCTGCGCATCTTCTATCCATGTCTTGAAATCAGCATCCGTAGGCATGGTGTATGGCTTACCGTCGTACTTGGTAGGTCCGAAGACTACGCACACCTGATTGCGGTCTGTGACGATTTCCTTAATGGCATCATTGATGTCTTTCAGCGTTATTGAGTCTGAAAGATGGGCCTCGAGGGCAGCCTCGTCAACGATATTCATGCAAGGTTCTGCGTTACAGAAGTGGTTCACGATGCTCCGTGCATACTCTGCGTTGCGCGTCTTGTCCTTGTTGTCCAGCTTATGTTCTATACTTACAGTATGCTGAACCTTTGCATGCTCGAGTTCTGCCTCGGTAAATCCGTAGCGACGTGCCTTCTCGACCACCTCGATGGCTGCCTCTATGCCAGCTTTAGGATTCTCAGGGAGCAAGCCTACGGTCATGGCAAAGGCGTCTTTCTCTGACGCCACGTAGAATCTGTTGTCACGGCAAGTGGCGGACATCAGTCTCGGTGTCGCCTCTCGTGACAACTGTTGCAGTCTCTGACGCAGTATGAACATCGCCAGTCTTGACTTGTATCCTCCGATGAATGCCTCACGCGAACCGCGTGTCTCGCGTGGTTCAGGGTCGCGCTTCATGTAGAGCTGCATATTGAGTGACGGCTGTTCGTCATCGGCTTTGGTATATACTATCATGTCTTCATTGTCAGGCACGGTATAGTATATGCGCTCCGCACGCTCTGCAGAGAGAGTATCGGCAGCGAAGAGTGCCTTTATCTTCGTCTCTACTTCATCGACATTGATGTCGCCAACGACTATTATACCCTGCAAATCAGGACGATACCATTTGCGATAGTAGTCGCGCAAGACCTCATGATGGAAGGTATCCACCACCTCTATGTGCCCTATCGGCAGGCAGTCAGCATATTTGGAACCGGCATAGATGGTTGCCATGGCGTCTTCCATAAGACGTGTGGATGCGAAACGCGAGCGTCGGGTGCGCCATTCCTCGCGTATCACTCCGCGCTCCTTGTCTATCTCCTCTCCTTTCAGGAGCAGCGAACCAGCCCAGTCGTGCAGGATGATGAGACATGTGTCGGCAACTCCTGCCTTTGTGACAGGCACATTGGAGATATTATACACCGTCTGGTCTATGGATGTATAGGCATTCAGATCGGCACCGAACTTTATTCCGTTCTTCTCACACCAGTTGCGGATGGAGTTTTCCTCACCATTGCCTGCCGGGAAGTTCTTCGTACCGTTGAAAGCCGCATGCTCCAGGAAATGTGCCAGTCCACGCTGTTCAGGCTCCTCGAGTATGGAACCGACACGCTGTGCTATATAAAAATCCGCTTGCCCTGGAGTCTGCGCGTTATACCTTATATAATATGTGAGGCCGTTGTCCAGAGTTCCCTTACGTATGCAACTGTCCAGCGGCAGCTGCTGGGCAGAGACCGTGGCGGAGATTGCTACAGCCGACAAAAGGAGCAATGGTCTCATGCTCCTCAGTTTCGTTCCGGATTGCTTCATGCAGGAAGACATTGCGGATTGCAATGAAATAAGTTTCTTTACAAATGTCATTTCTTTTTCAATTAAAAACAATCCCAAATCGGCCATCAGACCAACATTGGGATAACGAAGGCCTGGAACCGCATGGCAGCAGTTCCAAGCCCTATGATACTCAGATATTAATATTCTATGCCTGTAACAGAGTAGGCTTTGCCGCCCTTCATGATTACAATACGTCCGTTGCTGATGTATTTCCCATCCTTTATACCTGCTGCTTCTGAGACAGAAATGTCTGCAATGCCTGTCTGGTCTGGGTCGAGAGGCAGACGGTCAAGTGACGAACCGATTGTACAACCGTTGATGACTATCACGTCATTGCCACGGAGATTTCCGATAAGGTCTGTCGTACCTGTAGACGATACTTTACCGTAGTTGGAGCAGTTTGACAATGTCACGATACCAGCAACACGGGCTGTGTTTGCCATGATGCCTGCAACATTTACACCAGTTGCCTGTACATCGCCATCGTTCTGGCAGTCTGTGATGCTCAAGTCCGTGTCATCAGCCTTCATTATCGTGCCGATGATGCCGCCAACGCTCTTGTTGCCAGATACTTTTCCAGTATTATGACACTTGGCTATCTCTGTTATATATGAACCAGCAGAAAGGATACCGCCGGTATTCAGTCCTGTAGTCTTTGCCGTATCGTCGATGTTGCCGTTGTTGGTACACTCCCTTAACGCACCGGAATAAGAGCCTGCTATGCCTGCAGAGCCAGTACCGTTGACAGTGGATATATTGCCACTGTTGGTGCAGTTTTCCACAAGATAGCCGTAAACGGCAACAGCATTGCCCGACTGTGTGCCGGAAATGATGCCTGTAGCGTATGTCATAGCATTGATATCACCAAGATTCTCGCAATATCTGATGATACCTTTCCCATCAATCATATAACCGCAGATGCCTGAAGCGAAAGCGTTGGAAGCCGTGATGTCAGCCTTGTTCGTACAATGCTCGATGATACCTTTATTGATTGAAGCTATCGCACCTACATAATTGTATGATGAAACATGATTGTCTGCATCAAACACGATATTCTTCACAGTACCCTTCTCACCTATAGAAGAGAAAAGACCATTGAACTTGCCGTCTGCATCGTTCGCATTGGCAGTATGCCAGATACCTTTTATAGACTTGTAGCGGCCGTCATACGTTCCGTCAAAGCCCCAAGCGACAGTAGTGATGTTTGTTATCGCAGCCTTGCCTACAGCAGGAAGCTGTACAGGAGAAGCCTCAGAACCGCCAAAGTCGATATCGTCCATCTGCTCAAAGTAAACGCCCTCAAACGTGTTGTCCTTGCTGATGTTATTGGCTATAGCCATGAAGTCCACAGCATCGTATATCTTGTAAGGATTACCTTCCGTGCCCTGTCCTACAAGATTCAGCGCATTCTCCTTGGTATAGTAGGCCTCTATGGAATAGTGGAGCGCCATAGGCATACTGCCATAAGTGAATGTCAGGGACATCTTCAGTTCGCCACGTGCATGATTGTAGGCCGCACTGAACTCCGACACATTGATTTTCTTCTCCGCGCCGGAAGCGTCCTTGGATGTTGTCTCAACATTGCTTGCGTGCCACTCAAACGCCATGTCACCAGCTGTCGGTGAGCCTGTCATGGTATATGCCAGTCCCGGGATATTGAAAGACGAGATAGTCATGCCCATAGCCGCGTATGTCATGGACGGGATATCAAAGGACTGGCTATCACTGCCCATAGTCACCGTGACCACATCCTTTACGGTTGTTGTCTGTGTCTGTTGCTGCATGGCAGGGAGATAAAACTCGCCGTTGCCTATAAACTGCAATTTGCCTGGCATTTGCGCCATGGCAGAAAGAGCCGTAGCAAATAAAACGAATAGAGTAAATAGTTTTCTCATGTCTTTTTGGATTTTTAATTATATAAGATATTTCTCAAAAACGATGCAAAATTACAACGATTTCCCATCATGTGCAATACTCATTTATGATGATATTTCAGAATGTAACCTCTGCCGCAACGGTCAGAACATGACGCGAAAGTCCCTTCATTTCGCCCCTTGTCGCCGTAGCATGACTGTAATTGAGCGAGAGACAAGGCCGTATCCTTGTGCCATGCAACGGCATTTCGTATGCTATCCTTGCCTGTGCCGCCTGCTGTTCCAGCCAGCCGAATGTCATGGCATAGCCACACTGTACTGTCAGTAATGAGGTATCGCGGAACAGGATGTTACGCCTCATCGTCACGAAAGGATTCACGACATGTTTTTTCTCGGTCTTGCTTTCCGGAAATCTGTATGCTGTCTGCTTGCTATTCCACAGGTTCAGACCACCGTTGATATACCATAGATATATCTCTCCAGACGGTCTCCAGTATCCCGTTGCAGAGATTGCGGTGCAGGTCTGCACCTTATCGGACATCTTCGTCGGCTCATAGTATTCATAATATCTCAGCGAGGGATTATCCTCAGACACCACCTGCCTGTAGTTCATACGCTGAGCCGTCAGTTTCTCAGTATCCATCGTCACGTCAATCCACCAAAGCCGCTTCTCTGAGACAATAAAATCATAACGCATACGGGCAGAGAAGCTGTTGCCGCGATGCTGTGAATGCGAGACAGTATACTGCGACAGCTTGCCGTAATATCCGTCACGGTGCATCCAAGCCATATCGATGAAGAGGCCTTTCCACTTCCACTGCAACATTCCGCCCATATATTCGGAGAAGAGAGGCTGTTCCTGACTGCTGTCAGTGAAGCCGTCTCCACCGAAGGTCTCTGTCTCTCCATATCGGTTAGCGTAGTCTATCAGAGTCTGATAAACCTTATCCGTCGTGCCATAAGTCTTGAAACTGAGAGTCTCCGTGTTCCTTCTGTACAGGAATCCGCCACCTATACCCCATGGCTTGTACAGGAAAGACAGGTCGGCAGATAAGTTCATGAGAGTATTACTGTGTCTCAGGTCACGGTGCTTGGCATAGTCGCCAGCCGTGAAGTCCACCCTTGCCCCCACGCTGACATCCTTTCTGGCATCCCAGCCTATAGCACCGGTCATGTTGAACACCTCGCATTGCTTGCTCCCGACATTGTCCTCTGATATCTCAACGATGTCAAACGGCATCAGTTCTGTAGTAGGAAACAGCATGCTCCCTGCCATCTGCGTGCCATGCACATTAGCGTATGTCATGCAGCCATACATCACGACCTTTTCCGACAGACGGCAGTAGGAACGCACATCAGCACCGTATGTATTCTGCCTTTTGGCCTGTGAGATGCTCCTCAAGTCGCCGTCGTCATATTTATAGAACAGCTTTCCTACAGCAATGGTGCTGTCTTCCATAGTAGTCAGTGCCGCAGCGTTGTCTGACGCGAGCCAGGCATTGCGGTCTTCCACCAACTGGAAGTCTCTCTGAGCCATAGTTGTAAGGCATAGAAAATTAGCGAAGAGAACAGTGATCCGTTTCATAAAAGTCATTTGTAGAATTGTTTGTATCCTGATATACATCATGTCCGTCTACAGTCTTCTCAACCTTTCTCACAAGAGAGTGTCCGTATCCGTTGAGCAAAGTGACATATCCATTGTCAAGATCCGGTGTCAACCGCTTCTTGCAGTCTGCGAGTTTATTGGCGTTATACACCTCCACGGCATCAAGAACCCACGCCCTCGGCAGTTTCAGGCAGGCATAGATTATGTCGTCCTGCTTGCCTGAAGGATATATGATATTCGATATATCTCCGGCAAACAGGCGAGGACTGGTGCCTTCCGTCTTGAACAGCATAACTGCCGGAGCCGTCTGACTCATCGGCCATGCATTGCCCTTGCCATACTTCACGGCTTTCAGATAATGAGAAACAGGTATTACCTCTGACGGAGAAGGGTAATAAAGGGTATTGTTATACTTGCCGCCATCGCTGCTTGTAGCCTCCACATCGTATGTGCAGTAATATTCAGGATTGGCGTAATTCACCGAATTTGAATATGTCAGCGTGTTATCTATCGCTCCGCAGATGTTTATCACGAGCTCTGAATAGGGCGCAATCTGCTGTCCGTCCTGAAAATACCAGATTCCGTTTATCGCCGGAATCCAGTCTTCACCAGCATACTCCAGCACGCCACCGCTGAGGAACGAATGAGTGGAGGCTTCAGCATTATACGGCTCTACCATGCCTATGGCGACATTGTCGAGCGACACCACGCTTGCAGAATTGTTATATATGATAAGACACTTGTCTATGGCAAATATGCCGGAGCCATCATCTTTGCTGCATCCGCCTATATACAATTCCTTTATGACAAGAGGGTTCGCCGTCTGCATCGAGGTCTTTGACACAGGCAAGATGACATCCGTGCTCCCCTGCCCTATAACGATATCGCTCATCGAACCGTTATATACATTCCTGAAATAGCCGTCGTCCTCCACCTTCGATACACTTGCGCCATATATGCCGGCAGGTAATATGAAGTGTGCCGTGCCGTTCTCGTCAGTCATTTCCGTGAAAGACGTGGCGAGAGAGTTTGTCATCTGCACAGGCATGCCTTCCAGTGCCTGTGTCAGGGATACATTTACGGAGTATGTCTCCTGCCCCTCATCATATGTGCAGGAACTCATTATAAGCAGCAATGCCATCACTGCCGTTTTGGCAGGAAGCACCTTATTATATATATATGTCATCTTCATATCAGTTTATCTTTACTCTTACAGAGAGTCCATAGTAGAATTTCGGTATATATCCACTGCCAAACAGCGATGTCTCCAGTCCTGTCTGACTGTTGCGTACCATAGACATGTTGTTGAAAAAGTTATTGGCATAGAACGAAAGGCTGATATTACGACCTATCTCCTTTGTCACAGAGAAATTGGCAGAACAGTATGAGGATATATCCTGAGGGTTGAAATAATATGATGTGTTGCTCCTCACAATCAGTCCGCATAGCTGCCTGTAAAGCGCAGGGTCATTGTCGGCAGCGTCTGCCAAGGCCTCTGCAAATGGTATCCGCTCTGAAGGATTCTGCCATGTGGAGTAATACTCAGGATACAAGGCGACATAGCAGTCTTTCTCCCCATCGTAAGGCGTACCTAAGACGTCTCCGGCAGCATTGAGCAACACAGCATTGCGTCCCTCCGAGAGATTGCGTCTGTAATTAAGGAAAGTAGCCTCGAGCCTCATGGTCATGACCATCTTCAGCCGTGGGATGCGTGCCGTCAACGTGGTATTCAGGCTGCAGCCCTTGCTCCGTGTACCGTTGCTCACACTCGGAGTGCTCACAGATGATGCCGATGTTGTGCCACTGCCGCAGTAATAGCCTATCAAGGGCATAGTACCGCTATCTGCCGCATAATCGCCTATGCCGTTCGGGCTACCTGCTATCAGTGTGTTGTCAACGCCTTTATAATGATAATATGAACCGTCCAGACGCAATGTCAGTCCGACGAGATGGCTGTTGCTCAGCAAAGGCATCTCCGCTATCCATTCCAGACCGTACCGTGTCACCGGCGAACCATTGACATACTGCCTGTTGGCAGTGAAGGTGTTGCGTGTAGAATAAGGCAACACGACACTTGTGCCGTCGGCGCCAGACGATACTGTCACTACGCCTGTTGCGCCGTCTACGCTATACAGACGGTCGGAAGAGGCTATTCCGCAGTTCTCCAGAGCCGCCTGCGACGTATAGTTGTATGAGAACGGGGAGTAGATATTGACCATCTGATAAGGGTTGCGCGTATTGTGCAGGAAGAATGACAGCCCGAGTCTCACCCTTTTCAGGTCGGCATCCACACCCAGATCCAGCTGGTTTGTGTACTGCCATTTCAGTTCCCTGTTATACAAAGTCTTCGACACATTGGTATAATAGGCATAATACGCCCTGTTGTCGGCCGTGGAACCAGGCGTGAAGACCAGTTTGTCGGAGTAGGCATCTGCTGGGTACAACACCTGGAATGACGGCAGTTTCACACTCTTGCCATATCCTGCATGAATCGTCACCGTGCCGTTCTTGCCCTTGAACAGTGTATACCGTGCGCTGACTCTCGGCGAAAGGCTTGTCACTGTTCCATAGTCAGAGCCGCGGAGCATGGTCATATCGTCGCGCAGACCGGCCGTAACCACAGCACGCCCTATGGTCAGGCGGTCTTCCACGAAGAGAGCAAGATTGCGCATGGCGGGTAGCAGGCTGTAGTCGTAAGGCCTCCATGTAGGCGCAAGGCTCATATCCTCATAGTAGACACCACGCCCGGCATTGCGCGAGGTGTTTAGTTCCATACCAACAGTGAACTTATTGACTATCTGCATCTTGCTGTCATCTGCTCCAAGATGTTTAGTCCAGTCGCCTTTCAGCTTTAGCTGAAGAGAGCGGGGCTTCTGGTCATTATACGAGCGCACATACCAATAGCCCGTCGGACCAAGGATGATATTGCCGTAGGCCGCCGCCTCTGTACGGTAGTCGGAGGCTATGGCGTAGCCGTTGCTCATGGTATGCAGATAAGCCTGTGACGATGCCGAACTGCTGTTGGTATAGTTTTCCGCCAATTTGTCGGCAGTGGAGAATCCGGCATGGAGCAACACATTGAACACTCCTGCCCTGCTGCTGTTGCGTAGCCAGTTGATATCCAGATTGGCACGCAACTGATTGTCGCGTACTTTCCTGTAAGTGTCTTTGAAAGCGTCAGGGTCTGACTCGGAATCATATCCTCCCAATCCTGCCGTTATGCCGGCATTGAGATTCAGTGACGACACGCCGAGGGTGAATGCCTTGCTGTATGCCGCCATGAGAGTGTTCCTCTTGTATGATGTATATGGCGAGGCTATGTCACTGTAGGAACGGGCATGTTCAAACGAGACATTCACGACACCGCCGTTGCCTGCCAGTGCGAAGCCCTTGTTGAGCGCCATCTGCCGTGTGTAAGGATTGGCAGAGACCTCTATTATCCACGGCGAACGGCCACGTCGTGTGTTCACCTTCACCACACCGTTGGACACATCGCCATACTCAACGCTCGAGATTCCAGATATCACCTCGACACTCTCTATGTTTGAAGCCGACAGGCTCCTTGTGGAGGCAGACATCGTCTCGTCCATATTTGCATTATTGTCAAGCCTCATGCCATCGACCTCTATTGCCGTACCGAACGCGGCATTGCCTCTTTCTCCTGTCCCAGCCCTCAAAGCCAGGCGCGAATCGTCCATCAGTGTGGTGTTTACCGTCTGTCCTCCAGGCAATAATGCCGTGATGTCGCTTAGGTTAAGCACCTGCGAATGGTCAAGTGTGGTGCGGTCCATAGTGTAGACCGTGGTGTTCGTGGCTGTCCGTTTCTTTGCGGTGACCTCAACATCTGGCAGGCCGAGGTTGTCTTCTTTAAGTCGGATATTCTTCAGATCGGTGTCTTTCACAAGACTGAAAGTCACGGTCCGGCTCACATATCCAAGGATGTTGACCTCCACAGTCCGCTGCCCTTCCGGCACATCGGCAATGGAGAATCTGCCATTGTCATCGGCAATGGCCCACAGCTCCATGTTGTGTATCCTCACTGTGGCATACGCCAAAGGTTTCAACGTGCGGTCGTCGAGCACCGTGCCTGATACGATATAGCCTTTCCCTGCTGCCAAGGCATGTGTCATGGCTGTCAGGAGGAGCAGTATAAGGAGTCTTGTTCTCATCAGTAACATTGTCTATAGCATTTTTTCAACCTGCAAAATTACTCAAAATACGATTTCCGTCAAATACCCATATATAGGTATTTATATGGCTGAATACTGTTCTACGGCGGCGTGCGGCCATGCGGTTAACGGCAGTTTCTGCCCAGCAGGATGCCTGTATTGAAGTTTCTTTTCCTGAGCCCGTTTGGTTGTCGGAAAGCAAAACGGCTGTATACTTACGGTCCATTCGGCGTTTCACGCCGTTTCATATGCACCACGGTATGTCCCTACACATTAAGCAATATTCTGGCTGAAGATTTGTTGGTTATGGAATTTTATGGATAGTACTACCGATATTGACGCAATGTACCCACACTGGAAATATCCAAGAATCCAGATTGTCGATGCCAACCGATAATGAATACACTACAACAGCCCGTCACACCTTGCCATAAGTGTCTGGAGATACCGCGGCGGGGCCGTCATATGTGAAACGCATATTGGTGGTTCAGAGGTTTGGATGTTCTGAAGTTATGTAGCGAATCATCTATACGCATTTCCTGCTAAGCCACAGTTTTGTCATAAGAAAGCAAGGGAGATAAATGTAACGATGGAGAGGTATAAAACAAAAGGTAACCCTTTGCTGTGTAAAAGGTTACCTTTTATATGGTCAAACGTCACCTTTCACACGGTGAAAGGTGACCCTTTGAAAATTGCAGAAACAGCAGCTTCATGAGGAGAAGCCATCATGGAGTGGCGAAGTTCACTGCTTTATTTTATTACATCTTGATATTCTGCATATTACCCGATATATTCTTTCGCTATAATGGCATCATATCGTGATTTCCCCAGCCAGGGAGCGGCTCATGTGTGAGCGCACGAGAGCCGGGTCGGAGTGACATGCGGTGAGATGCATAAGCTTCGTCACGGCGGCCTCTATGGTCGAGTCATAGCCTGAGAGGACACCGCTCTGCAGCAGATGGTAGCCTGTATCGTAGCGTCCCATCTCCACACGTCCTGCCATACACTGCGAGATGTTCACAACAGTGATACCACGATCGGACACCTCTTTGAGAATGTCCGTGAGCCATGGACGCTGCGGGGCGTTTCCTGAGCCGTAGCTGCGCATGACAATGCCTTTGAGATTGGGGATATTCAGCAGATGTTCCACTATATTTTCCTGTATTCCCGGGAAGACAGAGAAGACGATGACATTGGAATTCATCTCGAAATGAGGGCGCACAGGTTGCGAGAAATCCGGCGTAAGGATATGATGTTTGGCGAAACGGAAGTTGACACCGGCATCGCAGAGATGGGGATAATTGAACGACTCGAAGGCATTGAACTGGTCGGCGTTCTGCTTCGTGCTGCGGTTTCCGCGCAGGAGATGTCCGCTGAAGTATATGCAGACTTCGGGAATAGGCGACACGCCCTCGTCTGTGGCGATGGATGCCAGTTCGAGACTTGTTACAAGATTCTCCTTTCCATCTGTCCGCAACTGTCCTATAGGTAGCTGCGAACCGGTGAGGATGACCGGTTTGGTAAGGTTTTGCAGCATGAATGAGAGTGCGGAGGCAGTGTATGCCATAGTGTCCGTACCGTGGAGGATGACAAAACCGTCATACTTGTCGTATCTGTCCATCACGATGTGTACAAGGTCAGCCCACAGTGTGATGTTCATATCACTTGAGTCTATCGGCGTGGCAAACTGGTATATGTCTACCGCTGCCTCTATCTGCTCGAACTCGGGCAGACGGCTCAGCAGATGGGTGAAGTCCAGCGGTTCAAGTGTGCCTGTCTTGGGATTGAGTCCCATGCCTATTGTTCCGCCGGTATATACGAGGAGTACGCGCCCTGTACGTCTGAGCGAGCTGTGCAGCTTCAGTGCCTTTTCTTCCATTTTCATCAGATTTTGCAGAGCCTCTTAATGATGACGGCATGCGCATGATACTGCATGCTGTCATGGCAGATGGCTCTATTTCGCTGCAAAATTAGCTTATTTTTCCGAGAAAGCGAAAGATTATCCCGTATTTTTGGAAAATATATGCGGTTTTACGGTTACATGCGGTTTTACGGTTATACAGTTGGGCGGTTATATGTTTTTATAAATAAAGAAATCGACCGTAAACCGCATATAACCGCATAACCGTAAAACCGCATGTAACCGCACTCAACCGCACTCAACCGCACGTAAGCTCTTCTATCTGTGACAGCACGTCATTGACATTGCGCAACATCTTGCGGAACATGTTGATGCCTATGCAGAAGCCGATGATGCCGCCTATCGTGATACCTGACAACATGCTGTACATGCTCTCCTCATCAGGAGCATAGACACGTATCTCGAAGACAAGCCATGTTATCCACAATACTGACAACGGGATGCTGACGCAGATATAGCGTATCTCACGCTTCTTGAACCGCGCAAGGCGCATGCTCGCCTCTATCAGGTTGCCAGACATTATATTGTCTGAACTGACAAGGCGCTTGTTGATACATATAAACACTATACAGCATAGGAGCCCCAGTTCCGTGGCAAGGACAAACGGCAATGAAAGGGGAAACAGCACGATAAAGTCCAAAGCCATCAGCACCATGGCCACTACGCCAAGGGACAACACCCTCCACAGATACCGTTCCACACTGTTGACACGGCTGCTCATGGCCTTCCGCATAAGGCGTTCGTTGATGATTTTCTCCTTGTCGAGCTTCTTCTTCAACAAGTCTATCTGACACTGGATATCCTCAAATCCTTCTCTATTATTCTCCATATCGTTATATATATATTTGTTATCAATCATTGTCGTTCATTCTCTTCAGCTCCTCCTTTATCCTTACAAGACGGACGGAGACATTCTTCACGGAGATGCCGACAACGGCACCTATCTCATCGTAAGGAAGCCCTTCAAGCCACAGCATGACGATGGCGCGGTCAAAGGGTTTCAACCTGTGTATTCTGTCGTGGAGCATCTTTATCTGACGTGAATCCTCATCATGGGTCTCATACATATTGACGTCCATGGAGAGACGCACTGTCTTGTCGCGGCGCTTCTTCCTGTCTGCAGAGATGCAGGTATTGAAACTTACACGCCATATCCACGTCCCTATCTTGCTCTCCTCGCGGAACGTGCCCATGCCTTTCCACATATTGATGAGAACTTCCTGAAAGAGGCTGTCGGCCTCGTCAGAGTCTTTTGCAAACATATAGCACACTGTATATATCGAACTCTTGTGGCGCTTCACTATGTCTGCAAACAGTCGTTCATCCTTTTCCATATATCATCTGATTTGTGTTCACTCTGCCTATTAGACGCAGAATGATACTGTAAAACTACATTGGGAAACAAAAAAAACGGTTGTTGGTTTTAGATTTTTGGTTTCCAAGTTGACTACTCCACCATAAACCATAATATAACGATACCAAAAACCTAAAACCAACAACCGATAATCATTACACGTTAGGCAAGGGACAAAGACATGCCGATACCAGGAACCTAAAACCGACACCCCATAACCATACAACCGTCCCTCACCTCTTCTTACGCTTGTAACAGTCGGCGTAATTGCATAGTCCGCAGGTGTACGGCAGATAACGGACATCCTTGCCAAGCCCGATGACACCGCTGACGGACTTTATTGGCATCATCAGGGAAGAGTCGGTAAGGGAGACGTCGCAGGTCTCGCCACGGAAGAGCGGAAACAGCTTCTGCTGCTCCATGACATGCCAGCCGCAATATCCAGGCGAGAAGCGGTTGGTCCTGTGCCATCCCAACTTGTCTATCTGTGCCTGCAACACATCTTCCATCTTATCGGCACAACGCTCTACAAGGGCACTGCCGATGGAGTGTGCGAGATAGGCACGGAACATGTCTTCTCCCACACCGTCGGGCATCGTGCTGTCGTGTCCGGAAGCCCTCTCCATAAAGTCCTGATACTCCTGTCCTGCAGTGCAGATGAAGAAGCAGTAGGCCTCGGCCTTCTTGAGCTGGTGACTTATGATCTTGCCCACCTCAAAGCCTTCAAAGTCTCTTGTCACGAAAAACGCCATCCGCGGACGCAGCCAATGCCGTATCTCGCCGAGCATGGCATCGACTTCATCCATGACAGCGGTGTCGGGAAGGTTGTCACCATATCCCATAAGTTCGTAGATATCCTTGATGCGCACATCAAGCTCATCGTATGTCAGTTCTTTTGTTGTCATAAATAAGCGTGGTGGATTGTCTTTCCCTCATCTCGTGGAAAGAATCCCTGTAGTTACTCGTCTATAAGAATAAGGTCGCTCATGATGTCGTCCGAGACATATATCCCCGAGGCTGTCAGATGAAGACTGCCGCTTTCCACAACCAATGTGCCACTGTCTATATGGCGCGCTGACTGTTGAAGCAAGTATTCACGGTGTGACGGGAGCAGTTCATCAAGACGTATGCCCTCGCTGGTGCGCAACGCTGTGGTGATGATATCGTTATAACGTGTCGTGGCATCGATGGCCTCTGAGCCGCCGCCAATACCGTCTCCGCAAGGGATAACGTCATGTGTGACGCTGATATACTTGTCTATGTCACAGACATTCCACCACCGGCGGCCGCCGTCATAGGAATGGGCTGCTGCGCCGAGCCCGAGATATGGCACCTGCCGCCAATAGGAGGAATTATGCACAGAACGACGGGATGGCAGGCAGAAGTTGCTTATCTCGTAGTGCTGATATCCTTCTGCGGTAAGACGCGCGACAAGAGTGTCATACATCTTCCGCGACAGTTCCTCGTCTATCTCCGTCACCCAGCCTTCTTCAAGCATACGGTACAGAGGAGTGCCTTCCTCATACATCAGCGAATAGGCTGAGATATGCTCCGGACGAAGAGAAACAGCCTCGTCTATATCCCTCTCCCATTCGTCCAGCGTCTCGGAAGGGAAACCGAACATAAGGTCTATGCTTATATTGTCCACTCCGTGGCCCCGCAACATCCTGACGGCATCCGTGACTTGGCGCGAGGTATGGCGACGGCAGACCCAACGCAGTCTTTCATCGCTGAAGGTCTGCGCTCCCATGCTAACTCGGTTTATGGGTGAACGACCTATCCACTCGGCAAGTGTCGGCGTGATGTCGTCAGGATTGCACTCTATCGTCCATTCCCTGACATGACTCGTGTCCGTACGGTTCTGAATCCCTTTTACGAGTTTGTCAAGCAAAGGCACACCGAGTGTGGAAGGTGTGCCTCCGCCGATATAGACTGTAGTGAAATGTTCTCTGCCGGAATGCGTTATACCGTTATGCAGACGTGAGCAGGGGAATGTGCGGTCACCTTCATTGAGTCTTCCGGCAAGTTCCCGCAACACTGCATGCACGTACTCCTCTTGCAGATTCCGTCCGGTAGTGGAGTAGAACCCGCAATAGAGGCATCTTGATGCACAGAACGGTATATGTATATACAGACCTGCCAACTACTCCAATACTGTAACCTTCATCACAATGTCTTCAACAGGACGGTCGCCCGGGTGTGTGGCAGTCTGCTGTATCTTCTCGACAATGTCCATGCCCTCTGTCACTTCGCCGAAGACAGTGTACTGTCCGTCAAGATGTGGCGTGCCTCCCACTGTCGTGTATATCTGCTTCTGAGCATCGGTAAGTCCGCCGACGCCCTGCTCTCTCGCCATCTTCTCCGTCTCTGCAGCAAGCCTTTCCTGCAAGTCCATCAGTCCTGCCTGATCACGGTTCTTGCGCATCTGCAGTATTTCGGCACGGTGCTCTGCCACGAGTCTATTGAATATGCCCTGCTGCGCCTGCATCTCAAGTTGCTTGGAAAGCTGGGCAAGCTGTCCCTCCTTATAGACATCTCCCCATACGATATAGAACTGGCTTCCTGAACTTCTGCGTTCAGGATTGACTTCATCGCCCTGGCGTGCAGCGGCTAAGGCTCCTCTTTTATGGTATATCCCAGGCTTGATTTCCGCCTCGATAGTATAATCTGGACCGCCTGTACCATAATGTGCTCCCGGCGCAGGATTGCGTGAGTCAGGGTCTCCACCCTGTATCATGAAATTCTTTATCACACGATGGAATATCGTTCCATCATAATAGCCTTCCTTTGCGAGCTTCACGAAATTGTCGCGGTGAAGCGGTGTCTCGTCATACAGGCGTACTGTGATGTCGCCTATTGTAGTTGAAATCTTAATGTTCATTATCTTTCTGTTTGTGTTATAATATTGTATTTAGTTATTCTACATTTCCTTTCGTAGGTTCAATGACCAATCTGGAAACCACGTCCTCACTTACATCCCAAAAGCCAAGGTAAGACCTGCCATCACGATACTTACCATAGACATCAGCTTTATGAGGATATTGAGCGATGGACCTGAGGTATCCTTGAACGGATCGCCTACCGTATCGCCAACGATTGTTGCCTTATGGCACTTTGAGCCCTTACCGCCGAAATGGCCTTCCTCGACCATCTTCTTGGCATTGTCCCACGCTCCGCCGGCATTGGCCATAAAGACTGCCAGCGTAAAGCCTGAAGTCAGACCGCCAACAAGCAATCCCATGACACCCGCCACACCAAGCAACAGGCCGACAACAATAGGTATCAGTATGGCAAGGACACTTGGGAAAATCATCTCCTTCTGTGCAGCACGGGTGCTGATGGCCACGCAACGGCCATAATCCGGTGTTGCCTTGCCTTCGAGAATGCCTTTTATCTCGCGGAACTGGCGACGTACTTCCTCGACCATCGTCTGTGCAGCACGACCTACTGCTCCCATGGTAAGGCCGCAGAAAAGGAAGGCTGACATGCCGCCGAGGAAAGCTCCCACGAGCACTTTCGGATTCATCAGCGTCACCTGGAAATAGTCCATGTAGTCAAGCATATTGGCTGTGGCAGGATTGAAGATGTCTCCTGCCGCGTCATAGAATGTCTGTCCATGCTCCACGGCACGAACCATAGCGATTTTTATTTCCTCTACATATGAGGCAAGTAATGCCAAAGCCGTCAGTGCCGCACTGCCTATGGCAAAGCCCTTGCCTGTAGCTGCGGTGGTATTGCCCAAAGCGTCCAGTGCATCGGTACGATGACGGACATCTTCACCGAGGCCGCTCATCTCCGCATTGCCGCCGGCATTGTCTGCGATAGGGCCGTAAGCATCGGTGGCAAGGGTGATGCCGAGGGTGGAGAGCATGCCTACGGCAGCGATGCCTATACCATAAAGGCCTGTGGAAATGCTCTGTGCATTCATCGAGAGGTCAAAGCCGTTAGCACAAAGATAACTGAGCATTATGGCTATCGATATGGTCACAACGGGTATCATTGTCGATATCATTCCCGTGCCGATACCTTTTATTATGACAGTAGCCGAACCTGTCTGCGAGGATTCCGCTATCTGCTGCGTCGGTCTGTAGCTCTGGCTGGTATAGTACTCTGTCGCCTGACCTATGATGACTCCTGCCGCAAGTCCTGTAAGCACGGAGAATGATACGCCAAGCCAGTTGTCTATCTCCAAGAGATACAGTATGACAAACGACGATATGGCTATCAACACTGCCGAGACATTGGTGCCAAGGCCGAGGGAATGGAGCAGGTCGCGCATGCTTGCGCCTTCTTTCGTGCGGACAAGGAAGATGCCTATCAGCGAGAGGAATATGCCTACAGAAGCGATTATCATAGGAGCTATGACAGCTCTCATTTGCATATCCGGATTCAAGGCAAACGCTGTAGCACCAAGAGCCGCCGTGCTGAGGATACTACCACAATAGCTTTCATACAAGTCAGCACCCATGCCGGCAACATCTCCTACATTGTCACCGACATTGTCTGCTATGGTTGCGGGGTTGCGCGGGTCATCCTCCGGGATGTCTGCCTCAACCTTACCGACCAAGTCCGCGCCGACATCGGCAGCTTTTGTGTATATACCACCACCTACACGTGCAAAGAGTGCCTGCATTGAGGCTCCCATGCCAAAAGTAAGCATGGTGGTGGTTATGGTGACAAGTGCCATTTCATCGCCTTCATAGAAATAACTCAGGGCTACGAACCATAATGCTATATCAAGCAGGCCAAGACCAACGACAACGAGACCCATGACGGCACCGCTGCGAAAGGCGACCTTCAGTCCCCTATTGAGTCCTTGACGTGCAGCATTGGCTGTGCGTGCCGAGGCGTATGTTGCGGTCTTCATTCCGAAGAAGCCGGCAAGTCCCGAGAAGAATCCTCCTGTAAGGAATGCAAACGGTACCCAAGGGTTCTGGACATGAAGCACATACGCCATGAAAGCGAACACCACCGCCAACACGGCAAACACGATTCCTACCACTTTATACTGTTGCTTGAGGTAAGCCATAGCACCACGCCTTACATGAAGAGCGATTTCTTTCATTCTCACAGTTCCTTCCTCCTCTGCCATCATCTGACGGAAAAAGAAACATGCCATGCCCAAGGCCACTACGGACGCTATCGGGACAAGCCAAAATACAGATGGGATGTTCATTAGGTTTGATGTTTTTAATAGAATATAGTTGTACGTTTTGAATAGAGTATAAAAGTTTATGATTTCAAGGACAAAGTTAATGTTTTTAGTTCATTCCTCCAAACTTTTTCTACTCATTATGTCGTTTTTTATCTCACAGTTTGCATATTGGGACTCCAAGTCACGTATCTACACAGGTAAAGACATGCAAGAAAGGGGTGCGAATCCCTCCATGGTATGCTGAACATTTAATAGGTAAGAATAGTAAAAGAAAAGAGTGGCCGTACTGTCACAGTAGGACCACTCCATAAAAAATCACATAATGTTTGCAGATATGTCCGGGAAAGCCTTACTTTTCCCGAAATACATATACCTCTTAGTCTTCATTTGCCATCTCTGCCTCATGAGCCTTGATAAGGCTCTGCTGCAATTCTGCCGGTACAAGTTCATAGGAAGCGAACTTTGCCGTAAATGACGCACGGCCTCCGGTAAGAGAACTGAGAGCTATTGAATAGCTGGCGAGTTCTTTCTGAGGAATCTTTGCCTGCAGCTTCTGGTATCCGTTCTCAGCATCCATGCCCATAATGAGTGCACGACGGCCTTGGAGATCTGACATTACATCACCCATATAATCGGCAGGGACATATACTTCAAGGTCGTATATAGGTTCAAGAATCTTCGGACCTGCTTCCTTGAATGCATCAGCAAAGGCATGGCGGGCGGCGAGCATGAACGAAAGTTCGTTGGAGTCTACTGGGTGCATCTTGCCGTCATACACCACAACGCGGACATCGCGTGCATAAGAACCTGTCAGCGGACCACGCTCGATGCACTCCATAATGCCTTTCAGGATTGCCGGCATGAAACGTGCGTCAATGGCTCCACCTACAACAGAATTGAGGAAAAGGAGTTTTCCACCCCAAGGAAGGTCTACCTCCTCACGGGACTTGATATTCATACGGAATTCCTGCCCATTGAAACGATATACTGTCGGGTCAGGCATTCCCTCTGCATACGGCTCGACAATGAGATGAACCTCACCGAACTGGCCTGCTCCACCAGACTGCTTCTTATGGCGGTAGTCTGCACGTGCTGCCTTGGTTATCGTCTCACGATAAGGAATGCGCGCTTCCTCAAAACGTATATTGATTTTCTCATTGTTCTCAAGACGCCATTTCAGTGTACGGAGATGGAATTCTCCCTGACCATGAACGATAATCTGGCGAAGTTCCTTACTCTGCTCCACTACCCATGTAGGGTCTTCCTGACGCATCTTCACGAGAGCTGCCATCATCTTCTCCGTGTCGGCAGCATTCTCTGCTACTATAGCACGTGAGTATTTGGAATTAGGATATTTGATGAAGTCAAAGTGATTCTCGCTGTCCTTTCCGTTGAGGGTGTTCCCGGTTTTCACATCTTTGAGCTTCACAGCACAGCCGATATCACCTGCCTTCAGTTCGTCAACAGCTATACGTTGCGCACCGGCACATACATATATCTGCCCTATACGTTCTTTTGAACCACGGTCTGCATTTGTCAGTTCATCACCTGTCTTGATAGAGCCTGACATCACTTTGAAGTAAGCAACCTCACCGATATGAGGTTCAATGCCTGTCTTGAAGAAATATACTGATGTCGGATTGTTGGAATCACATGTGATTTCCTCACCACGAGTGTTGTGAACCTTAGGCATTTCGTCTACGAAAGGCACCACGTTTCCAAGGAATTCCATAAGGCGACGTACACCCATATCCTTGCCTGCACAAACGCAGAACACCGGGAATATGGAACGTGTGACAAGTCCCTTACGTATACCTTCACGCATCTCGTCCTCTGTGAGAGTCTCCGTCTCGAAGAACTTGTCCATAAGTTGCTCGTCATTTTCTGCAGCAGCCTCCACAAGAGCCTTGTGCATTTCCATGGCCTTATCCATCTCCTCTGCCGGTATATCTTCAATAACAGGCTCTCCACCTTCCGGTTTCCATGAATATTTCTTCATGAGGAGGACATCTATTATGGAGTTGAATTCCGGACCTTCATTCAGAGGATACTGTACAGGTACGCACTTGTTGCCGTATATTTCGCGCAGACGCTCCACTACATTATTATAGTCACACTTATCTGAGTCCAGCTGATTCACAAGGAATATCACAGGCTTCTTAAGCTTCTCCGTGTAACGGAAGTGATTCTGCGTGCCCACCTCAGGACCGTATTGTCCGTTAAGGAGCAACACACAGGTGTCTGTCACATTGAGAGCGGTAATCGCAGCACCCACGAAATCGTCAGAACCAGGGCAATCTATGATGTTCAGTTTCTTATTGTTGTACTCAACATGATACACTGTTGAGAATACACTGTATCCGTAATCTTGCTCTACAGGGAAGTAGTCACTCACCGTTGTTCCAAGGCTTACACGGCCACGACGCTGAATAAGTCCTGCCTCATAGAGCAGGGATTCAGTCAAGGTTGTCTTACCGGAACCGTCATTGCCAAGCAACGCGATATTCTTGATCTCATGGGATTGATATACTTTCATAGCGATTCGTATATTTAGGTTATTATATTAGAGTATTAGCGTTAGATTTGGTGGTAAAATTACGTATTATTTCTTGAAACTCCAAAATATCTCTCGATATTTTAAAACATATTAAGGATATTATAAAAATTGACCCATATCAAAATACATTTATCTACAACCATCACAGAAATCAATATTTCACTTTCAGAGAGCACTGATTATGGAGAAAGGAGAAGTCGTCCCATGATAAAGAAACTCATTATTCTATACAAAGACTTCTCGCTTATATTAATATGAAAAGAGACAGAATCAGTAGACTCTGATTCTGTCTCCTACATGAAGCGTATTAGCCGGAGTGAGATGATTTTTCTTGTAAAGTGACTTCAACCGCACTCCATATTTCTGAGCAATATCGTACATCGACTCGCCGGCACGCACCACATGCGGGCGTTTCTTATATTTCTTGTCTGCCTTGGTACGTTTCTTCTCAAAATAAATTATCTCGCCTGGATAGAGAGCGTCACGCCGGTCACGCTCGTTATAACGTGCAAGTTTACGGTAAGATATATCAAATTCCTTGGCTATACTCTTGAATGTATCGCCGCTGCGTACTATAATATAGTAGTTGCGGTTATTCATCTTTACCTCATGAGCTACACCTGTACCGACATTTCTTGAAGAAGAAGGTCTGCCGCCTTTATCAGAAAGTGTGCCACAACTTTTCACATTGGCAGGATTATACGACTTTGCCCTATCCAAAGAAGAGAGATTATAACACTCGATGATGTCTATCAACAACTGTGCATACTTCGGATTAGTGGCATATCCGCAGGCTTTCAGTCCCCGTGCCCAGCCCTTGTAGTCTGTACGCGACAGAGAGAAGAGCCTCTGGTAACGGCTTCTGCAAAGAAAACGGGAATGGTCTTCGTAGCTCTCCAATGCCGACTGGTATACACGGAAGCACTCTCCTGTCTCATCATCATCATGATACGTTGTCGGTCCTGTCCAGTCATGACATTTTATGCCAAAATGGTTGTTGCCTTTTCTGGTGAGTTCACTCTCGCCTGCACCACTCTCGAGCACCCCCTGTGCAAGTGTTATACTTGCAGGAATGCCGTGCTGTAACATCTCGTATATGGCAATATCCTTATACTTGTCTATATACCTCTGATAGCGCTGATTCCATTTTACAGGAGGCAATGCCGAGGAGGACAGTGAAATAAAGACAAGGATTATCAAGATATATGCTTTACGAATCATAATACAGATTATCAAGAAACAAATAAGGCGGTGCAAGAATCTGCATCGCCCGTTTTACTTTGTAGTGGATAGGGGATTCGAACCCCTATGGCAAGATTGAGAATCTTGAATCCTAACCCTTAGATGAATCCACCGAGTCATATCACTTTATGCTTCCTTTTTGCCCTTCTGTAGTGGATAGGGGATTCGAACCCCTATGGCAAGATTGAGAATCTTGAATCCTAACCCTTAGATGAATCCACCAGGTAAATCATGAAAGGCAATAACACTGGTTGTCACTTGCGGAAGGTACTGGATTCGAACCAGTGGTACGGAATTCCCGTACGTCAGTTTAGCAAACTGGTGGTTTAAGCCACTCACCCAACCTTCCAAACCGTTGTTGCCTTGATGATGCTCGTAGAGCGTCTACTCAGAAAGCGTGTGCAAAGGTACACAAAATTCTTGAAACTGTAAAGTTTTAAGAGAGAAGTCTATGTTTTATTAAAGTTTTTTAAGAATTTCATCCTAAAAGCAGCCATGCAAAGCTACTCAAGAGTCCAAAGAGCGTCTGAAGCATCGGAAGGCATACGCCAGTCTCCTCGTGGCGAAAGCGACACTGAGCCCACCTTCGGACCATCAGGAAGACAGGAGCGCTTGAACTGCTGTCTGAAGAATCTCCGCATGAATATCTTCAACCAGTGCTTGACGGTCTCATCATCATATTTTCCGCAGAACGCATTATGCGACAGCAGCAGCAGTTTCTCTGGAGAGAATCCGAAACGCAGGAAATGGTACAGGAAGAAGTCATGCAGTTCATAAGGTCCTACAAGATCTTCCGTCTTCTGCTTTATATTGCCGTTCTCGTCGGCAGGAATGAGTTCCGGGGATATCGGCGTGTCTATGATATCCATGAGGGTTGCCTTTGCAGATTTGTCCACCTCATAGTCGGCAACATACTTCACGAGATGGCGTATAAGGGTCTTCGGCACAGAGGCATTGACGCCATACATAGACATGTGGTCTCCGTTGTATGTCGCCCATCCGAGAGCCAGTTCCGAGAGATCGCCAGTACCTATCACTATGCCGTTGACCTGATTGGCGATATCCATAAGCAACATCGTGCGGTAGCGTGCCTGTGAGTTCTCATAGGTGATATCATGGCAGTCAATATCGTGTCCTATATCTGCAAAATGTTGCTTCACGGCATCCACAATGCTTATCTCGCGCTGTGTCACGCCAAGACTTGTCATCAGCGACAGAGCATTGTCATGTGTGCGGTCTGTAGTGCCGAAGCCAGGCATAGTGATTCCGTGTATGCCCTTACGGTCATATCCCAGTTTATCAAATGTACGCACGCACACGAGAAGGGCAAGCGTCGAGTCCAGCCCGCCACTTATTCCCACAACGACATCTTTACACCTTATATGCGAGAGACGCTGTGCCAAGCCCATCACCTGGATATTGAAAATTTCCTCACAGGATTCTCTCATATCGTCAGACTTGGGAATAAACGGATGCGGGTCATACTGGCGCATGAGTTCAAACTTGCGCTTCAGCACATTGTATGCATCGTCATCCGGTTCAAGGGAGATAATCTCCGCATGTTGCATCTGTGTCCCCTGAGCACGTCCGAATGTAGTATTGGTACGCCGCTCAGTACGCAACCGCTGCACGTCTATCTGTCCTATCACGAGTTGCGGCTCAAGAGAGAAGCGTTTGGAATGTCCCAACTGTACACCGTTTTCATAGATTATGGCGTTTCCTCCGTACACGACATCCTGCGTGGATTCACCAAAGCCTGCCGAGCTGTAGACATATCCGCACATCGTGCGTGCACTTTGCTGTGAGAGCAGCGAGAGGAGATACTGATGCTTTCCCGCAAGTTCATCGGAAGCGGAAAGGTTGAGAATGATGTCCGCCCCTGCCGTTGCGAGACGGCTTGACGGTGGAAGAGCAGCCCAAAGGTCCTCGCATATCTCCACACCGAAAGTCACTCCCGACGGAAGTCGGAAGAGAAGAGGCTCGGCTGAGACAGCCTCGACAGAGAACCAGCGTTTCTCATAGAACTCGTTATAATTAGGAAGATATGTCTTGTGAACATAATGGCGTTCGCCGTTGCATATCACCACGGCAGAGTTCATAAGCCTGTCATCCTGACGATGTGGAGCACCGACAACGAATGTTATCGCTCTGCCGATACTGAAGTCGCAGAGAATATTCAGGGCCTCATCAGAAGCGTCAAGAAGATGTTCGCTACGGAAGAGGTCTTGGCAAGTGTATCCTGTCACAGAGAGTTCTGGGAACACAAGGAGTTCTACCCCACTCTGCTCAGCCTTCTCCACAAGTCGTTCTATTTCCTCTGTATTATACGCAACATCGGCAACACGCACTGACGGTACAGCCGCAGCCAATGTGATGAATCCGTGGTTTGTCATATTAGTGGTTTTATTTTTTTTTACGGTTATAAGGTTGGGTGGTTATGAGGTTTTGGATGATTAGTTTCCTGTAAGGCAATCAACCATTTCACCGTACAACCGTTTTACCCGAATGGCTATCATTTTATGGTCACCTGTGTCGCACCGTATCCGTATTCCTGGAACGACGCGTCCTGCCATGTACATGTACGGTATCGGTAACTCAGCTCATGGATTATGGCATGACGGAGCACTCCCTCACCCTTACCATGTATGAATATTACTTTCTTTCCCTTTTCATGACGGTGGTTCTTCATCACCTCGCGGAACTTGTCAAGCTGATAGTTGAGGATGTCTGCCGACGACATGCCGCCAGTGCTGTCAAGCAACTTCTCGGCATGAAGGTCTATGACCTCAGCATCCTCGAGACCGTGACGCACAGGAGCAGTATTCATTGTGCTGAGCTTCTCAAGCTCCTCAGGCTTGGCATACATCTCCTCTTTTAGGCTGTCCGGATCAAGATTTATCGAGCGTGTGACCTTGTCGTTCTCTACGATGGTATAGAGCAATGCCGGTTCCTCGAAAAAATCGTTCGGCTTGAACGTATGGAGCTTGTAAAACTTCACAGGGTCTATGCGCATCTGCACACTCAGAGGGTTCTTCAGAGCGAAAGGCTTGTCCTCCTTATATGCCGTCATCTGTATACATACACGGCTCAGTGAATTCACCTCACGCTGGGAGAACTCCTCAATGAATTCCTTGGTGTTCGGTTCCAGCACACCCTGTCGGCGCAGATGCCAGTTATTGTTCTCGGCAGATAGGTAGGTGTACTGCAGATAGTAGTTCGAGTCGTTGACAAGATAAGCGTCAAACTGTGTATCTGTGACTTTCTTGACATCCTCCGGCACAAAGGCAAGATAGGCGCTGAGAAGATTACCACCCTTGCGTTCCTCGACAGGAGCCTTGAACGTGATATCCTTCATGGACGGGTCATCGTCAGGCATATCCATCATCCCCTCCACATCCTCGTCAAGCCCTTCATTGAGCAGAGCCTTCATGCTACGTCCGTCCGACTGTATCTGTTGACGGCGTTCCATGCTCTGCATGGCCTTCACCATATTGCCTGTAGAATAGCTGTCAGCCGATGATTCCACGACGACTTCATTTATAGGAGTAGGTATCTGGAAACCATCCTCGTCCTCTACATATACTATATTTCCCTTGATGGCAGCAACCTTTCCGCCACCTTTGTCAAAGAGAAAACTTACTTTGTCACCTATTTTCATTATGTTTTTCTTTTTATCTAATGTTATTCTCCGTCAGGAATAAGCAGAGACGAGTCGCCATAGCTCAGGAAACGGAAATCATTGTCCAAGGCGTAGTCGTACATCCTGTGCCAGTCATCCCCGACAAGGGCAGAGACAAGGAGCAGCAGTGTCGACTGCGGCTGGTGGAAGTTTGTCACAAGGCGCGAGACGATATGGTATCTGTAACCTGGCGCGATGATTATCTGCGTAGAAGCATTGAGCACTTCAAGACTATTTTCCACAAGATAGTTGCGGATGGCCATGAGAGACGCCTCCGCACTGACCTCCGCTTTTTCTTCCGAAACCTCATAAGGTTCCCATTGTCTGACATGCAAGTCTGTATCCGTGACACAGTCTTGATGCTCCAATATATGGCATCCTATATAATACAGGCTCTCCAAAGTGCGCACGGACGTCGTGCCCACAGCTATCGCGCGGCAACCGTGTGCAAGAAGCCTGTCTATGGTATGAAGGCGTACGGAGACATATTCGGTATGCATATCATGTCCACTGATAAGTTCAGACTTCACAGGGCGGAACGTACCGGCACCGACATGCAACGTAAGTTCCTCGCGCTCTATGCCGTGACGGTCTATATCGGCAAGGACACTGTCCGTAAAATGAAGTCCGGCAGTAGGAGCCGCGACACTGCCCTTTATCTTAGAGTAGACCGTCTGGTATGTCGTGAGGTCACTCTCCTGCGTATCACGGTTGAGGTAAGGCGGTATCGGCAGTTCTCCTGCAGCGTCTATGACATCGGCAAAAGAGACGTCTCCGTCCCAGCGGAGTCTCACCACCTGACTTGTGCCTTGTGTTCCAATATGCTCTGCCGAGAGCGTTGTCTCCTCCCCTTTCACGAGAAATGTGCGGCAAAGTGCACCGTCTTTCCACTTCTTCATGTTGCCTATAAGACACAACCACTCACACTCTCCCTGCACTTGAAACATCCGTTCGTAGTCGGCAGGGACATGGGGCTCAAGGAGAAACACCTCAATCAGTGCTCCCGTAGACTTGCGGAAGTGAAGGCGTGCGCGTATGACACGTGTATTATTGAAAACCATCAGTGCACCCTCCGGCAAAAGTTCCGGGAGACGGTGAAAATGCGTATGACTTATCTCCCCGCGGTTGTAGACCAGCAGTTTGCTGTGATCACGCTTTTCAAGCGGGAATTTCGCTATCCTCTCGTCAGGGAGCGGATAGTCATAGTCTGATATCTTTATGTTTCTTGGGTCGTTGTTCATCATGCAAGAATAAGTGCCCTGAATATCGCATATAGCGAGATGAGCAGTAATACATTGACTACAAGGTTGATGTCAGCGAGCGCGTAGCCTGTCCTCGTGTATTGTGAGGAGATGAAATGCAACCTGTCTGTCACCTTGAAGTAGAAATACCTGTAGCCGTAATACACGCCAGAGCCTACCGTTACGCCCCACAGCAGCCCCACGGCGATGTCCGAAGGATAGTGCATGCCGAGATATATCCTCGTCCAGCAGTTCACCAGTGACCACACCACCATACCCACTGTAAGCCGCCAGTTTCTCATCAGCAGGGAGAAGAAAACGCAGAGCGACATCGTATTTGACGCATGTGCAGAGAAGAAACTGTAGTTCTTGTTCGCCACTCCTGGCACGATATCCAGCAGAGGACGCACATCTGGGTCATTGAGAGGGCGCAGACGCATGGCCATAGGCTTTATTATGCCGTCGGCCATACCGTCGGCAAGGAGTATACAGACACCTGTCGCCAGCACAGCAAGGAGTATCTGCATCATCGTCTCGTTGTTCTTCACGACTACGAAAAACAGCGTCAGATAGAACGGAATCCATGTCAATCCCGATGTCAGCGTGAGCGTCAGCTCGTCGAAGAACAACGAATGTTTTCCCGACAGTAGCGGCATCCACCACAGGTCTATTTGTGTTATTGTTGAGAAATCCAAAGTCTGATTTATTCTGATATGTCTTTTTAGATATGCTCACATCACCGCTGGCAACTTCCTAACATTAAGGACGGAGCCTATGCAACAGACGGACGCATGTCACGCCATAGGGAGATATACAATATATTTTTCCTTGAACCATTCTTCCTCAAACCATGTCGACAGTTCCGTCTTCTCCGCTACACGGCGAAAAGGCTGTATCTCCCCATCGAGGTTGCCACCTTTCAAGACAAAGACACCGTTGGGCATGGAGTTGCGCTGCTGACGAGCGATGTTCTTGCGGACAATCTTCACCAAATCGGGAAGAGGCATCACAGCACGCGAGACAACGAAATCATACTGTCCTTTCTCCTCCTCGCCGCGGATATGGCAGGCATCAAGATTCTCCAGCCCTATGGCATCGGCAATCTCCTGCGCCACACGCACCTTCTTGCCCGTACCGTCAATAAGGCGGAACTGCGTCTCTGGAAACATTATTGCTAATGGCACTCCAGGGAAGCCGCCTCCGCAACCGAAGTCCAGCACCTTCGTACCTGAACGGAAACGCAGGGCCTTGGCTATGGCAAGGGAGTGGAGGACATGGTGCTCATAGAGATTGTCTATGTCCTTGCGCGAGATGACGTTTATCTTTGAGTTCCAGTCGTGATAAAGAGCGTCAAGCATGGCAAACTGCTCTTTCTGCTTCTCCGTCAGATCCGGGAAATAGCGTAGTATCTGTTCCATCATTCAATATTTATTTCTGCAAAAGTACCTATTTTATTTTTAATAACCAAAAAAAATAATTAAATTTGCAGATGAAACAATAAATTACGGTTATGTACAGTTCGGATGTTATAAGGTTGATTGCCTCACCTATAACCTAAAACCAATAACCGTATAACCGTATCCAACCATCAACCAATGAAAAAGACAATCCTTTCACTCATCGCCCTCGCAGCCGTCACGGCAGCCGGCGCACAAGAAATCTACACAGCTCAGTTTTCCGACTCCGCCCTTGTCCGCAAGGCACAGGCATGGGCAGAATCGGGACAGTGGAAGAACGGTTTCACAAAGGCAGAGCCCGACAAGAGCGTGAACCTCACCGACTTCTACATCCAGTACAACAGGGAGCCCGAGACATGGAAAGCACTCTTCAGCTGGCTCGAAAAGACAGATCTGCTCGCCATCCCTGCCGGCAAACACCTCATAGAAGGCACGGACCTCATCGTAAGTGTCGAGGATAGCGAGAACAGCGCACTCGAGAAGCGCAAGACAGAGAGCCACAAGTATAACTGCGACTTCATGTTCGTGGTGAAGGGCACGGAGGGCTTCCGCCTTCTTGATCACAACTCGTCTACCCTAAAGACAAAATACACATACGATGTCGTGCGCTACGACTACGACCCGGCTAAGGCAAAGACCATAGAGTCGACACCAGGACGCTTCCTCATCATGTTCCCCGAAGACTGGCACATAGCAAAGGTGAAGACATCCAAGCCCGACCAGAAAATCCGCGTCATCGTCGTCAAGATGCCGTACAAATACAGATAAACAAGTATTACCCGCTTCCTCACCTATTAACACGCACATAAAAAGCAGGCAGTCAAACCCGATGAGTATTACATAATCAGCGATATGCATCAGGTTTTACTGCCTGCTTGTATTATTATAGTAAGCGAACAAATTTATATCCGTTCAAAGATTCCTTCATCTTCTTCTGACAATATTCCCTTGTGGTGAATATCCGTGTCGCTTGTCAGTATCTGGTCATCGGAAAGCTCCATCACGGTCTTCAACGGCACGACTATGTTGTCCACTGCCGTGATGTGGATACGCTTCAGTT
>JAIDEM010000112.1 GCA_029054825.1 Prevotella sp.
GCTAAGTCTGCATTATCTTTATAAAAGATGAACAGCACACAAAAAGTCCCAAACTGGCTTGACCGTCATCGGTCTGCATTATCTTTGCACAGGCAACAGAAAAGCGTTTCCACTCTGTTAACAATCTATAATTAGCAGTATTCGTTACAGAAATATGGAACAATTTTTGTAACTTTGCGACCAAAATAGCGACTACGGAATAAAAAAGACATATCAACAGTGACAAAAAAATGATAGAGAATCTTGACAAAACCGCGATTATTGCCGGCACACACTATGTGTCATACAAGGAAATGGCACAGCGCATCAACCACTTTGCGTCTTACACTCCTAAGCGCAAGGCCGGGCAGGACAACGTTAACGACATCCCGAAGGTAGTGATTTTCAGCGAAAACCGTGAGGGATGGGCGTATGCCTTCTTTGCTGTCTGGCAGAACAAGGGCATCGCTGTGCCTGTAGACGCATCGGCGACTGTACGCGATGTGGCATATATCCTCAACGACTGTAAACCTGCAGCGGTATGGACATCACTGTCGCATGTCGACACTGTACGCAAAGCCATTGAGGAAGCGGCAGTTGAGGCGCAGATAATAATTATTGATGACCATGAGCAGGCAACAGTCAGCGGTTCACCTGTCAACACGGAATCGCTCACGCCCGACCCGGCATCACAAGATACGGCTATCATCATCTACACCTCCGGCACTACCGGTTCGCCGAAGGGCGTGATGCTGTCCTACAGGAATCTCTACGCAAACATCGACAGCGTCTCGCGTGATGTGCCAATATTCAACAGCGAGCGCAGGACAATGATTCTCCTTCCGCTACACCATGTATTGCCGCTTGTAGGCAGCCTCATCGCCCCTATCGTCTGCGGCGGAGGCGTGGCGATAAGCCCCTCAATGACCGGTCCCGACATCATGGACACTCTCTGCCGTGGAAAGATAGGCATATTCATCGGTGTGCCACGCCTGTGGCAGGTGCTTTACACGGGCATAAAGAAGAAAATCGACGAGAAAGCCGTCACACGCGCCCTATTCACCCTTTGCAAGAAGGCCAACAGCCGCCGGCTGTCACGCTTCGTATTCCAAGCGATACACAAGAAGATGGGTGGCCATCTCGACTACTGTGTCTGCGGAGGAGCGGCGCTCGACAAGGAGATTGGAGAAGGTCTGAAGGTTCTCGGCTTGGAAGTTCTGGAGGGCTACGGTATGACAGAGTTCGCGCCGATTATATCATTCACACGTCCGGGAGACAGCATACCGGGATGTGCAGGACTGCCTATGCCGACAATGGACTGCAAGGTCATAGACGGGGAACTATGTGCTAAAGGTCCCAATATCATGCAAGGTTACTACAACCGCCCTGATGAAACAGCTGAAGTCATCGACAAGGACGGATACCTGCACACCGGAGACCTCGGACACTTTGACGAGAAGGGACGCATCGTAATCACCGGAAGAAGGAAGGAAATAATCGTCCTCTCCAACGGCAAGAACGTGCAACCCAACGAGATAGAGTTCCAGATTGAGAAATACGACGACAAGGTCAAGGAGTGTGCCGTGACGGAAAACGACGATATGCTCCTCGCGATAATAGTTCCACAGGAGCTGTGGGCAAGGGGGAAAAGCGACAGCGAGATTGAGACCGCACTGAAACGTGAGGTTGTCGAACCGTACAACCGCACTGTAGAGAACTACAAGAAGGTGATGCGTATCCTTGTCCATCACGAAGATATACCGAGAACGCGCATGGACAAGATACAGAGATTCAAGCTCAAGGATATTGTCAAGGCACATGCCGAAAAGAAAACATCAGCAGGAGACAAGAAGGAGAAGGCAAAGGACGTGGCATACTCCGAGGAATTCATGATTCTGAAGAAGTATATCGAGAACGAGAAGAAGCTCCCTGTACACCCCGAGTCACACATCGAGACTGACCTTGCCTTCGACTCTCTCGACAAAGTGAGCCTGCAGGGCTTCATAGAGCAGAGCTTCGGCATGACCATCATGACAGACAAGATGGCAGATTTCCCCAACATCCTGGCTATGGCGGATCATATCTCCGACCATAAGACAAAGGCTATAATGGAAGAGACCGACTGGCACACACTGCTCAATGATGATACAGCCATGACACTTGTACTGCCAAAAACCTCACCGATGCTTCCTGTTGCAGGAAAGATATTCAAAGGCTCGTTCAAAGTCTATAACAGTCTGAAAGTGAGAGGCACAGACAATATCCCGAGAAAAGGACCGTTTATCCTCGCCGCCAACCACCAGAGCTTCCTCGACGGTCCACTCGTGATGGCAGGTGTGGATTTCTCGCGGATGAAGGATTTCTACTTCTATGCCACAGAGGAACATGTACAGCATCCTGTAGTGAAATATCTCGCCCGCCACAACAACATCATCCTCATGGAGCGCAGAAACCTCAAAAACTCCATACTCAAACTGGCACAGGTGCTGAAGCAGGGCAAGAACGTGGTAATCTTCCCTGAGGGGTCACGCACACACTCTGGAGAGATAGGCAGGTTCAAGAAGATGTTTGCCATCCTTGCTATAGAGCTTGATATCCCGGTGTTGCCAGTATGTATCAGAGGAGCATACGAAGCCCTGCCACGTGACAAGCATATTGCAAATACAAGCCATATCGATGTGGAGTATCTCCCTGTCGTGAAACCGTCAGGAGACTATGACGAGTTTGCCGGCAAGGTACGCAATATCATCAACGACAGACTGTAACAGCGTCACAGACACCACGTACTTCGCTGTACTGTAAGTAAGGAACATGACATTTGCATTAAGCCTGGTCAACAAAGCCAAGTCTGCTTGCACTTTGTCATGACGATAAAAGACCGTGCAAATCCCAATACAACAATCCTGCCGAAAACACAATGAATGTGTATGTTCGGCAGGATTGTTTTTCATCATTTTTCATCATCCTTTGCAATTCTTATACATAAGCAAGTCAACAAAATCAATGTATTGTAAAAGTGCAGTCGTTTTTGACACATTCTCGTCTTGAAACAAAGGAGCATAGCTGGCTATATAACTGATTGACAAGGTGGAAACAGCCCAAAAGAGCACACTCTATACATACAAGATTTTGACGCTTACTTTATCCGCGATGGTATCATTTAATTTTGTTGGCTTAATTACAGGATACCTCATTTCGTGCGAGGCTCTTCTATTTCATTCGGCAATAACGTAGAAATATGAGAAAACATTTTGGTTTTTGCCATTTTTTTTATATTTTTGCCAAAAGAAATAAGCCAGCGGAAATATTCCTCTGGTGAAAAAACAGACAAAAGATAAAAAACAATCTATCAATACTACCTACACTATGTTACATATTTGCAGCAAGCAGTTGCCTGTTGATATTGTATTCCATCCTTCTTGGTGGCATCATAACGCAGGCATTTCTTTTGATGAAAGTTTCTTCTATGACCCTCGTCGCCGCGTGGAGGACGAGCGCAAGATGGAGCAAGTGCTATACGACCGCTTCGGAGACCTTGGACTCGGCGAGGACCATCTTCGCGACCTTCCACAGATAGGCGCCGTACATCTTGCCTCGGGATACTTGCTTTCCGAGATGCTCGGCTGCAAAATAGAATATTATGAAGATGCTCCTCCGCAGGTTATCTGTGCCCATAAAGACACGCTCGACTTTGAAGTGGAGGACGCTTTTAAATCGCCGGCTTTCAGAAGATTGGTAAATCTCATAGAACAACTCAAGGCAAAATACGGCTATGTGGTAGGCGACATCAACTGGGGTGGCGTACTGAACCTTGCCATCGATGTTCGCGGAGAGGAGATTTTCACAGACATGCTTCTCCGGCCGGAACAGACGGAGGTTTATTTCAAGAAGATTGCACAGGTTATTGATAAGTTTGTTTGGTATATTCAGACAAACACAGGCACTTCTTCTATCTCCGTAAACCGCAGTGCCCGACTTTTCGACTATCCCCTTGCTATACACTCCGAGTGCAGTCATACTATGATTTCAGAGGATGACTACCGCAGATTCATCCTGCCTATTGACCAGGAATGGAGCATGAGGCATGTGCCATACGGCATTCATTATTGTGGAAAAGACCCACATCGCATGGCGGAAGCGTTCGCTGAAATAGAGCGGCTGACATTCCTCGATGTCGGCTGGGGAGGTGATGTGGCACTGCTGCGCAAGCATCTGCCGGAGACCTTCTTCAATATCCGACTTAATCCTGTTGATATTCAGAAATACACTTACGAAGAACTTGAACGCAACATCCGCGAACGTGTGGAGGCTTCCGGCCCTGACCTTACCCGCACCGGACTTTGCTGCGTGAATATGGACAAGGATGTAACTGACCAGCGCATCCGCGAGATTCATGAGGTGGCAGCAAATGTCATAAAGGACTTCCGGACTCTTGCGGAGATAAGAGAGAGGAACAGACACAGTGGTCCAGGCTTGGACAAAGAGGAAGACTCTTTCGACTTCAACCTCGCAGACAGTCAGGCAACTGTCGTCAATCCGATACACCCTGCCGATTTCTGCATTAACGAATACGCAGATTATGCGGATTCACTTGATGAACGCTGCGACAAGTTCTGGAATGCTGATGAAGGAGTGCTTGTATATCGCCGAATGAGAGTGAAGGACGTGTTCGCTCAAGACTCCCGTAGCATGGAAAAATCATTGCGCTGGCAACTCGGCGCATTGAATGAAAGCATGAAGTTCAAGAGCGATATTCCGAATTTCCTTGAGCCGTGGCACGGACTTGGCACCGTGGCCTCTGCCTATGGCTTCGGCTATCTGTGGGAAGAAGGCCAGGCACCGGCTGTCGACGGCAAGTTTGCGTCTGTACAAGAACTCATCGATGCACCTTTCAAAGCAGTGAAAGACACGGAAATCGGCAGATACACTCTTGACATGACCCGTTATTTCAAAGAGCAGACAAAAGGCAGGATACCTATGAGCTTCTGCGATGTACAGTCGCCTTTGAACACTCTCAGCAACATCATCGACAGCAATCAGTTCTATCTGGATTTCTACGATAATCCGGAGGCGATGGCCATTGCACTGAACCGCACCGCGGAGCTCCTTATCGACTACACCCGGGAGCAGCAGTCTATCATCGGCGATGCCCTCGCCCGTCCGGGCCATGGCTTTGCTTCAAGCAGAATGTTTACAGGAATCGGCATGAGTGACGATACCGTAACGATGATGCCCGACGATATATACTTTGATGTTTGCGCACCGGCAATGGTGAAGGTAGGCAACGAGTTTGGCGGCGCTGTATTCCACTCCTGCGGCAACTGGAGCTGCAAGAAGGAAGGCATTGTAAAGATGCCTGGCATAAGAATGGCAGACGGAGCATTCTCGCTTGCTACTGACCCCGGGGCAAATCCTACAGACGGTTATGCAGAAACATTCGCAAATACTGGTGTCATACTGAATGCGAGAATCGTGGGCAATCCGGAACTCGTCCTTGAAAAGGTGAAGCAGCTCTGGCGCCCAGGCATGAAACTCATCGTCGTCACTTATGCTGAAACGCCAGAAGAACAGGCTTTCCTCTATGACCAGATACATAAAATAGCAAGATAGAATCGGTCAAAACAATTTCTGACAACCTAAATAACATACATGATGCCTACAAATTACCGCTGGCGCGTTGTAGCCTTGCTCTTCTGTGCCACCACAATAAACTATATTGACCGACAGGTTCTTGCGCAGCTGAAGCCTTTTCTCACTGACGATTTGGGTATTTCCGAATCGGAATATGGCTTTATAGTGTCGGCCTTTCAGACTGCTTATGCCATAGGAATGCTCATTGCCGGTCGCTTCATTGACAAATACGGCACACGGCTGTCTTATGCTCTCAGCATCTCTATTTGGTCGCTTGCAGGCTGCCTGCATGCTGCTGCCACGGGATTCTATACTCTTGCTGGAGCTCGTTTTCTCCTTGCCATAGGTGAATCCGGCAACTTCCCTGCAGCTATAAAAACCATCACCGAATGGTTTCCTAAAAAAGACCGCGCATTAGCAACCGGCATCTTCAATTCGGGTAGTAATATCGGAGCTATCATAGCACCGCCGCTGGTCACGTTCCTCGCTATCAGATACAGTTGGCGCATGGCGTTTCTGGTCACAGGCATGTTTGGCTTTATATGGCTTGCGTTTTGGCTTTTGCTCTACAACACACCGAAACGCATGCGCGGAATAAGTGCTGAGGAACTGGAGTATATACAGGAATCCTCTGTCTGTTCCTCTCCAGACGAAGACGAACAGAAGGAAAATTCTTCCGGAAATAAATCGGACTTGAAGTCAATCTTTTCGACAAAGGAAAGAAGAAAAGTAGCCATCGGTATATGCAGCTGCCGTTTTATTGCCGATTGGCCTTGGTGGTTCTTTCTCTTCTGGACACCGGATTTCCTCAAAAAAACATTTGAACTCGATCTCACTGCTACAGTCGTTCCTCTGATGGTTATCTATATCATTTCCGATGTGGGCAGCATCTTTGGCGGTTGGCTGTCATCGTTTATGATAAAGCGAGGCATGGACGTCAAAAGGGCTCGTGCGCTGAGTCTGCTTATTTGCGCTTCCACTGTACTTCCTGTCATGGCAATCCCTTATTGCAACGGACTGGCAGTGGCAGTTGCTATAATTTCTCTTGCATGCTTCTCGCATCAGGCTTGGGCGGCAAACATATACACTGTCGTGTCAGACAATTTCCCGAAAGAGCAGGTAGGCACGATGACGGCTACTGTTGGATTCTGTGGAGCTGTGGGCGGTATCATTGCCGCTTCTGCCGTAGGACTCATCCTTGAGTGGACACAAAGCTATCAACTTATTTTCTGCGTAGCATCTGTGGCATATCTTGCTGGCTGGGCAATACTGCAGCTGTTCGTGAAAAGAAGGAACTAACATGAATACATAGGTATCATGGGCTGTCCTATAAAAACAGGTATCAGTCTGTCGTGAAACCGTCTGGTGAGGATAAGGAGTACCGACAAGATACGTTGCATAATCCATGGCTGGATATAGACCAGACTGTAGAGATTGTTTACAGCATATCCAGTCAACGCTCTCTCCTTAATACATTATTGAAACATTTCGGCAAGATGCAATTCTATGATTGCATCTTGCCGAAAATATTTTATTTACCTCTATCTACACTACAACATAGTGTTAAAAGATGCAAATCGGGGGGGGTAAAACGGCCTCTTTTTAAATATTATTCACTACCTTTGCATACAAAATCAGAAACGCCATGGGAAGCATAACGGTTCCGGCTGACTACTGGTGTAATAAAGGTAAAGGAACCATCACTACTTACATTATGGATTTCAAAACTGCAGTAAACATCTGCCTTAAAGAAAAGTATGCATCATTCAGCGGTCGTGCAAGAAGATCGGAATACTGGTTTTTCATGCTTTTTTACATGATTGTAGTCTTAGGAACAAGCGTTATCGGAGGCATTATCAGCGAGACACTTGGCACACTCCTCTATGCAGTATCTACTCTTGCACTGATTTGCCCTGCCATCTCCGTAATGGTTCGTCGTCTGCACGACACCGGTAAAAGCGGTTGGTGGTACTGGATTGCACTCGTTCCTTTCATCGGTGGCATTTACCTGCTGATATTAATGCTGAAAGACAGTGGTGCTGATAACGAGTATGGCCAGAATCCTAAAGCTCTCTAAACAATTAAAGACACAACCATATATGTCTTGGCTGTAACAGAAGCCGACATTTACAATAGTATGGGGAGAAGTCTCCATCAAATGCAAGAAACACCATGAGGCTGTGTCACAAAAATGAACTGCACCCCAAAAGTCTGAAATAAGACTTTTGGAGTGCAGTTTCTCGTAAACTCACATTCTATAAGAGACCGTCCATCATGTAAGCTGAAGTCCGCGAACTCTTTCTATCATTGGAGAATATCCAATTCTCCTATTGTTTGGGGATACCATTTTTTATACATTCCCATTGCATTTCAGTACCTTTCAAATCACTACATGTAAAACAAGACTGTTAAGATCACCACAGCCAATGATATTAACAGCGGTGTCTTTGTGTTATACGAAACAATGAATATGCTGTAATAGCGGGACACATCCACATGCAATACGGCAGTGCATCATCCAGTATTGTTACTTATTCTGTCAAACCGCAAGAGAAAGAACATCTCTACTATCCTGACAAGATTCCATATACATTCTGATGGATAGTGTCTGAACTGTTGCATCCCAGACATCGTACGTTTGTAAAATCTCATGACATGCCCGTCAGCAGGTTTACAGGCAAACGGATTATCAGTCATATAATGTCCGAAATTTCCACCACTGATGATTTTCCCAAGCAACAGTTCACCTAACATCTTGTCCGGCTTGACAATCATCCTTTCATGCTCAAGTCCAAAGACTTGATGCAGTACCCACATTACAGCACCACAGAATCTATGCAGTCCCAGACTCTTCAAATCCTTCCGTAGCCTGTTCATTGCCTTCCCGTCATCAAGTTTGCCGTCAAGCACCCATTTGTCTGTAAGATAATAGTAATCCATTATCTGTCTCAGACCAATGCCCTCTTGAAGGAAATGACGGAAAATATGTGCCAACAGGAATACCATATTGAACTCATCTGTCGGGCAAGGTACTCCTAACGAAGTGACATTTGAGAACTGTTGACCGGCGTGTCTACGCAGATATGCCTTGACACGACGTGTAGCAAAATAACTGTTAAAATAGAATGGCAGGAAATGCAATTCCATAGGTATATCCCTGATGACAGGAAAGACTATATTATGCAGACATATCTCTGCATCGTCAGAACACCTATGAGCATACTTGACAATATCCTTGCGGCATATGTCAAAATCCATATCCCCTGTTGTAAGCATGCCTTTCGGCATTGCCCAGACATCAATATCTCCACTTTGACGCCGAAGGGGATTAGGGTAATACGCCGCAACACCTTGCCCTTTCAGCAAACATGCATCAAATCCGTCTTCGTTAAGTTTTCTGAATATCCTTACCGTCCAGTCATTCAGATATTTGTTTCGCTGCTCAATCCTGGCAGTCATGAATCCCCATTGCAACAGCAACTTTCTTGGCGGCCGTTGCTCTTCAGGCAATCTCTCTATACCATCTGCACAGATTCCGACAATCGCCTGCGCCTTAGCTTGTTCAAACAGTCTCCCCCACTGCAAGGCTGTAGGAGCTTCATCCAGCCGAGCACGTCTACCGTCAGCGACCTGTAATAACTGAAAAAGAATATCTGTCATCACAACTACCTTACTTGATTATCATATAAACAGTTTGGTCTCACGCTCGGCATAGCAAGCTTGCTTGCTATGCCGAGCTTAATCAAATGAGAATTTCGCTGTTTAAATCATTCGTTTTAATCTCCCAAAAACCGTTTCTTTTGCCGTTTTTGCGTTCGATGATACCTTTTTCGGTCAAATTTACGGTAATGGTCTTTACTGTTCTCTCAGATTTGCCTATATGTGCGGCGATTTCTTTTTGCGTGGCTTTAGGCCGTTCTCGCAAGAAGTTAACTACAGCGATTTTTTCCAAAGTGCAACTCAAAGTGCAAATATTGCACTTTGAAGCAGCCTCATTTGATGCACTTGCACTTTTAATATTTTGTGTAGAAGATTCTTGCACAAGCATTGTCCGGTTCTTTAGCTCGTTTTGCTCAGAAAGAATAAGATTACGAAAGAACGCTTCAATATATTCTGTGGTGGAATAAATGCCTTTGCTCAAATTGTTGTAGTTGGCACGAACTAAGGCATTGCGGAAATACCACGAATGATTGGCAAACGCTTCATTGCTGATGTTGAAACCAAAAGTTCGCAGGTATTTGATTGTAAATACAGCCGTTGTGCGGGTGTTACCCTCACCAAAAGCGTGAATTTGCCATATCCCAGAAACAAACTTGGCTATGTGTATGATAGCATCTTTGATGTTCAAATCCTTATAACTGAAATTCTTTTCCTGACTGAAGTCATAGTCAAGAGTTTCACGTATGCTGTCAGCACTGGCATAAAGTACGGTCTCGCCTTTCAGAACCCATTCCTTTTTGGTGATATTGTAATCTCTGATTTTTCCTGCAAATTTATAGATACCTTGAAAAAGGCGGCGATGGATGGTGATATACTCAATGGGCGAGAATGTGAACGTCTTCTCCGATAATATCTCGGCGATACGTGCCGAAACCTTATCGGCTTCTTCCGTTCGGTCTTCTATGTCTGCCCTGACGGTTTTAGACTGATAGTAACTATCAATAAGCTGCTTGGCTTCTTCAATGGTTATATCGCCCTCAATGTGCTGACGTGCCGTTTGTATCAGATATTCAGACGGCTTCAAATCATCCACCGCCTGCAAGCCAATAGCGGTCTGCCAAGCATAACCTTTTTCTCTTTTTTGAGGCTCTCCCTGTCTTATATATTCTTCAAAGTCATTCATAATATAAATATAGCAATTTTACCTTTGCTTCCCTCTTTAATATTGGGAACGTCTGCACCTCTCATACAAAATGTCCTCATCATGTAATTCCCCATCTGTTCATCCTTACCTCAATCCCCGAATTTAACTTTTTCAACGAGGTATTTTAATGGCTTTTACATTCCATCTGTATTGTCTTCTTCCAAAGTCATCATCCACAAATTCGCCGTCCTTGAACGGCTCGAAATCCACAAACAAAGACTTGAACAGTGCTTGCGTCTGCTGCTCTAAATTATCATTTACCCGACGGTTCAGTTCGATTTTTATCGTCGAGGGAAGAAAGTAATTCCGCAATGCGTTTTTGCTCTTCGAGAGACGGGAAAGGTGTCTCAAACTCTTTTATTTGCTGTGCATTTAGATTTTGTTGTGCTCCACCGTTAGCAAGCGATGCAAGGTAATAGTAATAAATGTTGGATCTCATCCGACTATTTTCACGCTCGGCATAGCAAACAAGCTTGCTCTGCTCTCGCTTAATCAAATGCTGGATCTCATCCGACTATTTTCACGCTCGGCATAGCAAACAAGTTTGCTCTGCTCTCGCTTAATCAAATAGTTTGTATATCCGGTGCAGTTCTTTGTCTATACTTTGCAAGGAGAATCTCTCCATGACAAATTCACGTGAAAACTGTGCCATTTCCTGACGCTTCTCATCGTTTAATATGAGAAATTCAAGTCTCTCGGCAAGAGCTTTCCAATCGCCGAAATCGAATGTCAGGCAGTTCCTGCCATTCTCTATGACATCAGGAAGACCGCCTACAGGTGTGGTGACAACGCAGATGCCATAGGCCCATGACTCCAGAACGACCATAGGGAAACCTTCCTCATAAGAACACATGCAATATATCGAGGCTTTTCGGAAATAATCTTCTTTTTCCTTACCTGTAACATATCCTGTAAACGTCACAGCGTCATACAGAGACATGTCATCAGACATTCTCGCAAACCTCTCCACCTCGCCGTTGCCAAGCATCATCACCTCCCATTCGGGATATTTCATCTTCAATGTCTGCCAAGCCTTGAGCAGGAGGTCTGGAGCCTTATTGTCATTGAAATAGGCTGCCATGATGATTGTTTTGGTCTTCTCTGAGAAATCCACAGGAGGCACTGCCTCACAGGCATTATAAAGAACGGCTGTCTTTGTCTTTATCCCCGAATACTCTTCCTTGAAAAGCCGTTCCCACTTTCTGGCAAGCAGAATAATCAAGTCCGATTTCCTGAGACACCAAAGGAAGAGGCTGTTGTCTGTATGATTTCGCAACTGGTTGCCCATATGTATATGCATGATGATGCTCTTCCTTCCCAACAGTGCAAGCAGGAATATCGGCATCTGGATGATAAGACATATTCTGTCTGGCACGGTGTGGAAATGTATGATATCATATCTCCATATAACAAACAGTGTAACGAACCACGACCGCACAGCATACCACAGTTTCCACATATAGCTGCGCTGTATCTGCGTACCTATCCAACGACAAGAGTATTTCTCCCATGTCGGCATCTTTTCCATCAGCTTTATCACCGAGGCAACACCTCCGGCAGACTGGCGTGCCGAACCTACAACAAGAACTTTCTTCATAAAAATTTATCTATGCGGACAATCCGATGATTTATATTATCTGATTTCCCGATATTGTTTACTTCACAGTGACAACTGCCATGATTATCACATTCTACTTCCAATTTGTTACCCAGCATAGACTCTATCAACATAACGAAACTCATCTAACTAATGCTCGCCACATTACGGAAATGTAAGTATTAAGACGGAAAAGCACTTTAAGATAAAATGGCACCATCACATTATTCTTGCCAAAACTTGACACATTATGAATACCCGAATAACGGTGGATAGCACATGGCTCGTCTATAAAACGTAATGTCTTTCGCCAGTGAGAGCTATATTGTATATATACATCATGACCTGTACAACAGATAGGGAACGGCAAGAAATATTTCATTTCATCTTTGGTAAAAGCTATACTAAAACCGTAAATGCTAAATCTCCTGAACGAGAAAAAAGAACAGTCATGAGGATACACAACCATTCCATTTTTCCTCAACCTTCCATCCCCCATATCAAATGCAGAAGCCACTGTACCCCCCATTTTTCAGGAGAGATACAGCCTTGTCTACCTTATACGGATACCATACATCGTCCTGATCCGAAAGGAATATATACTCTCCATTGGCATGTTGCATAGCATTCTCGAAATTCTTCATACATCTTCTACTTGCATTCAAATATCTGTATTGCCGTTGACCGTGATGCCTAAATATTCTTATCCTCTTGTCATTATAATCTTCTAATATACTGACAGTAGAATCCTTAGAGCAATCGTCTGACACCACCAGCTCTATTTCCGTTTCAGGATTTTCCTTGAACTCTTGAGACAGAATTGAGTCCACCTGTTCCTTTATAAATTCGGCACCATTATAAGTTGCCATACATACCGAAACCAACATGAAGCAATTACAGTTTATTTATTATACTTTCGTGTTCACAGATTTCCGCCTCTGAGAACCTCCTCTTCAGCAGACGGGCGGGCACTCCTCCTATAATAGAGTATGGAGGGAAAGAAGAGGTGACAACCGCTCCTGCCGCCACTACAGAACCGCAGCCGATTGTCACACCTTTCAATATTGTGACATTCGCTCCACACCATACATCGTCTTCTATGACAACAGGCTGGTCATTCTCTGGCAGCTTCTCCTGTACAGTGACATCAATGATATACTTCCCTATTATGTCCGTGCGGTGGTCGCCGGTGATTATTGTTGGGCGAGGACCGAATATCACTTTACGACCTATGGTCAGCGGTGCATCAGTACAATAGATGGTACTGCCTTTTGGTATTGATGTACCGTCGCCAATGGAAAGATTCCATAATCCTCTGATATCGCTTGACATAGGGCGCAGGAGGACTCCTTTACCGCAATGTTTCATGCACCGCTTCCATACTGGTGCCCACAGCCTGTCCCACAACCATGAAGGTACAAGGCTTGCCTTCTGCAATATATTAAAAAGTCTCATACTGTCAATGTATATTTTCTCTTATTGCTTTCTCGTAAAGCGAGAGAATTTTGTCGGATTTCCGTTCCCAAGATAGTTCCATGGCTTTCACTTGACAGTTTCTGGAATATCCTGCCAAGATGCTTCTGTCATGATACATACGGTTCAGCTCATCTGCAAAATGTATCGCAGACTGTTTCGGATTTGTCAACGGAATCTTCTTTCCTACCCTTTTGTCAACAACTGCAGCCATACCACAGGCATCGAAGCACAACACCGGAAGACCTGTGCTGATAGCTTCCAGTACGACAGTGGACGTGTCCTCATCGACAGAGGTGAACATGAATAAATCCGATTCAAACATAGCCTTATGGACTTCCGATGCAGGGATATGACCAACCATCTCTATCCTGTCCTGTAAACCATTGTCCTTAATGAAAGCCTTCGTCTCCGCGACCTGTCTATCATTACCGGTGCCGTAGATTTTCATTCTTATATGCGGATTATTTGTTTTCAGAATAGCATTCAATGCAATGTACAATTGCTTACGATAAGCAAATTTTCCAACCCAAATGACATTTAATGTCTCACCAATAAAACGCGATATCTGTGCTGCATGGTCGTCTGCGGTGTGCAAATCGCATCCAGTCTCGGGAATAAGTACCGACTCTCTGCCATAATATTTCTTTATAGCCTCCTTGCTGGCAGGGATAGAACTTATCAGTATGGAAGACTGGGCAATAGTCTTACGTACACGATGATACAATGCCATCTGTGTAACATTGATGACATTCTTGACAAAATGGAATAATGCAATCTTCCAACCATTGGCATAAGCCATGGGAAACAGTTTCATGCCTCCTATCGGTCCCCATACCAATGGTATGTCGCACTTCTTGGATACAGATGCAAGGCATCCCGGCTCGCGAAAACCTATCATATTCAACTGATGGATAATATCAATATCCTGTCCTTTTGAATGTTGTTTCATTATTATATTCCGTGCTATGCCTGCCGTTTTGCGTTGCCAACGCCAATAGCTGAAATAGAAACGCCAGTCACCTTGATTCCAGCATCTTCTGCGCACTTCTTCGGTCACTTCGTTATAGTAGAACCGTATCCTGCTTGCCAGTTCTGCATTTGCGCTATCAGCCATCCATGTCTCTATGTTCGGACGATATTCTCCTTCAGTAATGACATGACACTCGCAATGCCTTGCTATGGATAATATCCAGTTCCAGCCCATACCTTGTTCGCTACCCATTCCTGGGCAACATGCGTATGAATTAATAAGTATTCTTAACATATCAGTTTCGGACTTTAATCCACATTGTGCTTCTTAATACATTAGATTTCTTAAGTACGTGAACAAAATTATTGTATAACAGAAAACCTGTTCTCTTTATCTATCGTCATACATACTTCTCTTGCTGTATATCACATACATCTTCTGAACATTCTCCGTCATCATCCTCTTCCTCCTCCATATTTTCATTGGCGTTAAGACACAAGGCTATCAGCATACAGTATCCCATGCCCTTACCAGACAGGAAAGAGGAGTCTGCCGTCTGCTCCATGGCAAGACAGAAGAACGACATCATAGCCACCTTATAATATTTAAGGCTTTCTATCTGACTGAAAGCAATGAGTCTGCGTTTCCAGAAAACAACGAAGAAGAACACTCCTACTACGCCAAACTGGGCAAGTGTCGGATAATAGGCATCACATATAAAGCCGCCTCCCTGGTCCAAGCCCCAGACATGGTCCAGCCCATACTCGGGATACAATGGAGAATAATGCTTCCAAGCACCATTACAGGCAAAAGAACCCATACCTGAGCCAAACGGGAAATAATCCCACAATATGAGCCAGGCTGTCTTGTAAGTCTCAGGGCGAGCCATTTTCTGATCCCATCCCGAGACATAATAGACATCAAAACGCTCCCACGTGACAAACAGCACAACAGCCATCAGCAAGGCTATCGTCCATATCGTCTTAGGCGACCTGAAATCAAGTTGTTTCTTTATGTAAAACAGCAATGCCACAAAGGCCACGACCTCACCCATAAACTTGAATTTCGGGGCAAGCAGTCCTGTACAGACAAGGGCGAGAGCTATGAACTTGTTTTTCTGACTCTCCTCTGTAAACAGATACCAGCTCATACCAGTACATATCGCCAACTGTCCTAAGACAGGGAACTCTGCATCTGCTCCCGTAACCGTCTCCGGATGGATATATATCCAGGAAAACAGCGTGGCAATCATTGTAACAAGCATTATCTGCTTCTGCTTTTCCGTAAACTGCGGATTCAGTATCCATGTACAGTATATCACGGAGTACGGACGTATCTCCTGTATAAAGTCAAGCCACACACCATCAGGATTACGGCCTATCGTCAGTCCGTACACCGTGTAAAACATCAGGATACCGAGGAATATGTAATACTCGCTCCAAGGTCGCCTGTTTGTCGACCAGTTGTTTTTGTTCAGAAACGTATATCCCATAAGGATGACAGTCATCACCTCATCGACATACGTGAAGCCCGGCAAGTCGTTGTAAGCTATACATGTCGGAAAATACACGACCCAGAACAGTGTGAAAAATATAGCTATCTGTCTCATTTCTTAAATACTCTTCGTTTTACACTGCTGAAAGCCAGCAACCAGCTTTCAGGCATCCAGCTACGCAATACGGCCTTTAATGAGAACTTGCTGTTGGTCCATGTGCCGGCATAGTGATGTATGGTTCTCGTATTCTCCGTAAGATGCATACGTCCTGTCGTTACCTTTATCGGACAGAAATACTCCGAAGGATAAATCCACACATCAGCGACATTCTGTATACCCGGCACAGAACGCAAGCCACATTCAAGAAGAACCTGCGTAGCGATATGCACCACGGTAATCTGATTCTTCATCACCTGCTCATAGACAAAATGACGTCCCTCGTACATATCCAGCATTTTCTTCACAAGGCTCAATTCCCGACTCACTCCCAAACCTAATCCAGGATTAACACTGCCCCCATTGTTACCTTTCACATTAGGGTCTGTCTCATACCCCATAAAACTCCCCTTGGCCAAAATATCATTCAACGGACGGATGACCTCTACATCTGTATCAAAGTAAATTCCTCCGTACTTATATAATATCCAGAAGCGGGCATAATCACTCACGAACGCATATTTTCCAGCCTCGTATGCTTCAGCTGTATATGGAATAATATCAACATCAAAGTTATCCTCATTCCACTCCTTTATCTCATAATCAGGAAGATATTTACGCCATGAGGCTATACATCTTTCCGCTTGTGGTGGCAGAGGATTCCTACCGAACCAACAATAATGTATTACCTTGGGTATCATGTATTATTATATTCTTTTATACTTGATAATATTTCGTCAATTGCAGCATTAGCCACTTCATCCTTACATTCCATCCTCCCATCTTCAATGCCGTTTCTCTATTTCTATCCACCAGTTCTTGGTAGTCGTCTATCTTTTCCAGTATCTTGACAATAAGATTTTGCATATCGGGCACAGCACAAGTATTTCGATGGTCTGGGATTTCTATGACAGGATTATATCCTATGAAATCTACAAGTTCTTTCGGCGCATGGCCGACTATCACCATGCGTGACAGCATCGCCTCCCAATATCGTTGCGTCAATGTCTCCACTCCCTCTGCAATATCCGGATGTGTCATGCTCTTGGGCAGACAGATGGTTATCTTCGCATCTCCCATCACTTCGTACAGTTCTTCATTATTATACAGGAACTTCCCATTTACTTGAGTACATACATGGTCTATTGTTTTTGCTCCCGATAATTTCAGGGAATCCTTTGGCAAGTCATGTTTATAGAAACTTTCTCCTAAGACTTTTGTATTTGAACGTCCGAACTCTAACAAATCAATATTCCTATCTTTCAAGTCTTTACCTTGTTTGTACAGGGAAGTGTCCACCGCTTCCGGACACCACAAAGTATTTAATTCTGGAATCCTCGTTTTCATCTCTTCCATTTCCTGACGTGAAGTGAATATAGCTGTCTTCACGTTATGTTTCCTTAACCACTTCTCTACCTTATCATAATAGCATGGCCAACAATCCCAAAACATTGGAATTATCTCGTGCGACACATAGTATGGAAATGTATCAAAATACAAAGACACAGGTTCAACAAACATCAATATCGCACATTTTCCTCTAAACAGAGGAAGCGAGAATATCTTCGGTATCTCACACTTAAAGGCAAAACCGTGTAAAAATCTCGGTGGATATAGCGGAGGCGCAACAGTTCCTTCCCTACTATGTGATACAGAGGATATCCATGCACGATACGGTGCAAGTTTGAAATTGAGATGCCCTGGATGAATATATGGCTGTACTGCTTTAACTGTTTTCATGATTTCCCGAATAATACCGGACAATACTTCTTTATGAACAGAGTTCCTCTATAGGATAGAAAAACAATCACAATATATAGGAGCAAAAAGGTCACAATCCAAATAAAGCTACCTTTCTCAAAAATTCTGTTAAGGATAACAGCTGCGGTATGACACATAGGGCAATGCAACAACATTATCCCCAAAGAATTATTTCCAAGTTTCTCCAAAAAAGATATTTTCAGCAATTTGCATAATCGCAAGACAAATACAAATAGCAGAACCATACATGCGATACTTAACAACCAGTAAGGATAGTAACATCCATTACCTGTCGGCGTTATTGTGTAATATATATATCC
>JAIDEM010000113.1 GCA_029054825.1 Prevotella sp.
TTCTTGCAATGATATTCTCTGTGGCCTTGTCTCTGACAGTCTCCGCCGCAGACTATGACACGATATGGAAGAAATATTGTGAGGCAGTCGAGAAAGACATGTATCAGGACGCTCAGGAGCAGCTTCAGAAGATAGAGAAACTGGCAGAGAAAGACCCTGTGCTTGCCGCTGTCTATCATACTGTAAAGGGAGACTATGACAAGGCTCTGGCAAATCCTGACCTTCTGGCAAGGGAGAAATCCGCACCGTGGAAGCGCATAATAAACAGAGGTGCGGATGATGCGCTGTGGAACAATGACCTGCTCAGTATCATCGGACATCAGGCAGGCCGTTACGGCTTCCTAAAGGAATACTATGACAGTGTAGGAAACCGTAGGGCGGCATGTGTTGAACTATATCTTGAGGTGCGCAATCTGGATTCAAGCAATGACGAACTGTCAAGGACACACAAGCGACAGATGCTGGAGAATGGTATGCAGAGGTACAAGGACATGGAAGAAGTCGCACTGCTGGCACAGGAGTATTACACTATAATGCTCAACGATGGTGATGTCTCCAACCAGTCACGCCATGCATATCTTCTGGACTGCATCAGCCGATACAGCGATAACAAGTATGTCAACTTCTTCAGGAACCAACTCAATGACATTACATGCTCACAGTTTGAGCTGTCTGTCAACGATAAACTTATACTGCAGAATGTAAGGAATGTAGGCAAGCTTTCTATAGAGTTTCTCCCTCTCCATGCCGACGGCAAGCTGGATTTGAATACGGGAAACAAGGGCGATATGGCGAAACTGCTGAAACTTGTGAACGGCAAGGCTGTCCATGTCATATCGCGCGACTATTCTTCCAGCAAGCCATGGGAGATAGTGAACGATACACTTGAACGTCCGCAGCTTCCTGTCGGTGTGTATCTCGTCAAGACATCTGCCAAGGGACTTGTCGCATACGAGGTCATGTACAACTCGGATATCGCGATACTTGCCCTCCCTTTGGATAAGAACCGCCAGCGGCTTGTAGCCGTATCGGCTACGACAGGCAAGGGCATTCCATCATGTACTATTGTGCTTACCAAGGAGACGGGCAAAAAGACAGTCAATACATGCAGTACTGTGACATCCAAAGACGGCGAGGCAGTCTTCAGCGGCGATTTTAAGCCTAACAATGTCTACGCCTATACATCCACGGACAAGGCTTTTAGGAAAAGGCATTATTACTGCGATTTCCACTATTACGGACACAAGGAAGAGAAGGATATACTGACGCTCTTCACGGATAGAGCAATATACCGTCCGGGACAGACGATAAAAGGCAGTGTTGTGGCGCACAATGCCGTCAATATCGACTCCATTCATGTCGTTTCAGGCAGACAGGTGAATATCTCCATCAAGGACGCGGAATACAAGGAAATATACACGGATTCCATAAAAACGGACGCTCATGGCAATGCAGGATTTGAGTTCGCCATACCGAAGAACTTGACGAAGAACGGCCGTTTTTCCATCACCGCAAAGACGGCACACAGCATATATGTCAACACTTATGTCAACGTTGAGGAGTATAAGCGTCCTACATTTGATGTCAGTGCTGTTCGCGACGATGCGAGATACGCCTCTCCCGATAGTGTTTATCTCCATGGCGACAGTGTGGCGGTGGCTTTCGAGGCAAAGACATTCACGTCGCTTCCTGTCAGCAACGCCGTTGTCGAGTATACGGTGAGGCGCCGTCCTCATTTCTACCGTCTCAGCACCCCACGCCTGATAGCAGAGAATGTAAAGACCGCGACAGACAGCGAAGGCAGGGTTGTCATTCCTCTCCATGTCACGTTGCCGGAGGAAGGCTTCACTATGTTCATTTATGAGATTACCGCCAAGGTGACAGGCAAGGATGGCGAGTCGCGTGAGGCAAGAACCTATTTCAGGGCAAGGACCGCCAATTCTGTATGGAAGGATTTCTTCTATGCTTCGGATAATGGTGAAGAGAAGAGCGACAAACCGAAGTTTGAGGTCAGTGACAAGGCTTTCCCTCAGCATGGCGATGTCCTTTTCACGGTGAAGGATACGGTGTCACGCCAGCCTTTGTATGTACGTTACTCGCTCTTTGCAGACGATAAGTGCATGGAGAGCGGTACGTTCACCGTCAAAGGCTCGTATTCACGTAAGTTCTCTTATAAAAAAGAGTATGGCGAAGTGCTTTCTCTGAGATGTGTAGCAGTACGGAATGGCCAGACATATATATTTGCAGAGAATATCAAGCGTCCACAGCCTGACCTCCGCCTTACGCCGGTATGGACTACTTTCAGGGACAAGACACAGCCAGGAGCTTTGGAGACATGGAGCCTGCGTATAAATAACAGTAAGGGACATCCTGTAGGATACGCTTCCATGATAGCGACAATCTATGACAAGAGCCTTGATGCCGAGGCACTGTTGAACTGGAGTACGCAAATCATACATAACAGCTTCTCTCTCAATGCTTATTGGAGAACAAACGATGCTGGGGGCTTCTGGTGCAGCAAGTATGCGACATACAAGAACTTTACAGAGAGACTTATAGACTATGCACAGCTCAAGCCGGAACTGTTCAATTATGAGTTCACGCCTCCTGTTATAAAGTATGCCAGCGAGATGGCTGCGCGTGGAATTAAACCGCTTATGACGAAGTCGGCAAAGCTCAATGCCGTTGCCTCACAAGACGAAATGTCTTCGCAGCTCTTTGGCAGCAGTTATGCTTTAGCGGAGACAATCAAGGTAGAGAGCGATGACATTGCAGAGAGTGGCGGTATAGACGGCGGCAGTGTGGCAGATCTCTCCACACTTGTCCGAACAGACCTCGGTGAGACTGCATATTTCACACCGTCACTCGTGGCAGACAAGGACGGCAATATGACCATATCGTTCACCATGCCGGAGACCATGACTACATGGCGCTTCCTCGGTTTCGTCCATGACGGCAAGATGCGTCACGCCTTTGTCGATACAACCTGCGTGGCACGTAAGGACATCATTGTCAAGCCTAATGCCCCTCGTTTCCTCCGTGAAGGCGACCGTCGCATCGGCGACCGTCCGGTCTTTGCGTCAACGGTAAGCAATACCACAGACAAGAATATCACTGCCGATGTCATCATGCAGCTTCTCTCCTCTGACGCCGAGAATGTCGTCTGGGAGAAGAAGACCTCTGTAGCTCTCGGTGCCAACAGTTCAGAGGCTGTAGCCCTTGAAGCTCCGGTCATTACGTTCAGTGACAGTATGCTTGTCTACCGTGTTGTCGCCAGTGTCCCTGATGGGGCAAGCGATGGCGAGCAGCACTATATCCCTGTGCTCCCTGCTGTGGAGGAGACCACAACTACTATAGCATTCACCCAGCGTGGCGACAGCCTCTATACCACAGACATCAAGGACTTGCTCATAAAGGGAAGTACAGACCGCAGGATGACAGTGAGATTCACGGCAAACGCCGAGGGTATGGTGCTCGATGCCATCCCTCATATAATACGTCCTGAGCACAAGGATGCCATGTCTTTGGCGACGGCGTTGTATGTCGGTACGATGTACCCAGCCCAGACACCTGACACGCTGGTGGCGTCATTGGCACGTGAGCTCCGCGAACTGCAATGTACCGATGGCTCATGGTCATGGTGGAAAGGCATGGAGGGCTCTGCCTACATGACGGCAAGTGTCGCAAGATATTTTGCACGCCTGCACCACAACTACATAGGCACAGCGGAGACAGACAGCATGTTACAGAAGGCCATGCCATATCTCCTAAATGTGCTCAGCAAGGAAGTGAAGGATCTGCGCAAGATGAAGTCCTTAAAGGGTGTGCATCCTTCCGAACTTGCCACGGATATCCTCTACATCTGCGCTTTGCAGAGGAAGAACGGCAAGACTTTCGACACCAAGGCCGAGGCGGATATAAAGTTTCTCATAGGACTGATGGAGAAAGTACCTGCTGAGTTTACTATCTACGGCAAGGCTCACAGTGCGGTGATTCTCGCCCTTCACGGCAAGAAAGCCAAGGCACGGGAGTTCATCGAGAGCATGAAGCAATACTCTGTCTATACCCCGGAGGCGGGCCGCTTCTATGATACAAGAAAGGCCTTCTACTCTTGGCGCAACTACAAGATACCTACCGAGGTGGCGGCGATAGAGGCTCTGCGTATAGTCAGCCCTGACGACCGGCGGACTGTGGAGGAGATGCAACAGTGGCTTCTTCACGAGAAGCGCACACAGCAGTGGGACAACTCTGCAAACACGGCAGATGCCGTCTGGGCGTTTATCTGTGGCAACCATGACTTAGAGATCGACCGCAATATAGCAAGCCGTCTCACCTTTGGCGGCAAGGAAGTGAAGGATGGCGAGACTGTCGGCATAGAGCAGGGACAGACAGTCTTCTCCGCCGTCAAGGACTCCAAAGGAACGGCATGGGGCGGACTGCTTGTCACACAGCGTGCACCGCTGTCGTCCGTGAAGACCCACGGCACGGGTTTCTCCATAAAGCATGAGATACTCGGCGAGAAGAAGCTCGTTGCAGGCAGCAAGGTCACAGTGCGCCTGACCATAGTCGCTGACCGTGACTACGATTTCGTCAAGGTAACGGACAATCACGCCGCTTGTCTCGAACCGGTGCGCCAGCTGAGCGGTTACGAGGCAGCAAGGACAGAAGGACTTGCACGCGGCTCATGGAGCGGATATTACCGTGAGAGCAAAGACCGTATGACCAACTACTATTTTGACAAGATGGCACGAGGCACACACATCATCGAGACAGAGTATTATGTAGACCGTGGTGGCAGGTATCAGCAGGGCGTTTGCACCGTCTCCTGTGCCTATGCGCCGGAGTTCTCCGCGATAGAGACCTCAAAGGTGCTTGAAGTCAATTAAACGGTCTGATGGTTATTGGTCTTGGGCTTCAGGTCAATTACCTGCAACCTATAGCCGCCAACCTTTAACCGTTAACCTGCAATCATCAACCAAACCACTGAATAACCAGACAACCAAATAGAATGAAATTTGAAGAATTAGATTTATCGGATAACATACTTGACGCTCTCTACGACATGAAGTTCGAGGAGTGTACACCAATACAGGAACGCACCATACCCCACATCCTCAATGGAGAGGATGTGCTGGGCATAGCACAGACAGGCACCGGAAAGACAGCGGCATACCTTCTGCCGGTGCTCTCCCTGATAGATGATTATCCTGCCGATTTCCCAAGTGACGCCATCAACTGCGTTATAATGTCACCGACGAGAGAGCTCGCACAGCAGATAGACCAGGCCATGCAGGGCTTCGGATACTACCTCGACGGCATCTCCTCCATACCCGTCTATGGCGGAAACGACGGCAACCGCTTCGACCAGGAGGTGAAAGCCATGAGGGAGGGCGCAGGACTCGTCATTGCCACACCGGGACGATTGATTTCCCATCTCCAGATAGGCAATCTTGACCTCTCGCGCTGCTCGTTCTTTATCCTTGACGAGGCAGACCGCATGCTCGATATGGGCTTCTCCGAGGATATCATGAAGATAGCCAAGGAGCTGCCTCCTGCCTGCCAGACCATAATGTTCTCCGCTACCATGCCGGAGAAGATAGAGGAACTGGCAAAGACTATTCTGAAGAATCCTGCAGAGGTGAAAATCGCCGTTTCCAAGCCTGCCGAGAAGATACAGCAGTCGGCGTATGTATGCTACGAACCGCAGAAGCTCCGCATCATAGAGAACATCTTCCGCCAAGGCGGCCTCCGGCGCGTCATCATCTTCTCGGGAAAGAAGACAAAGGTCAAGGACATCACGGCCAAGCTCACACGCATGAAGATAAACTGCGGCGCCATGCACTCCGACCTCACGCAGGCAGAGCGCGACGAGATAATGTTCCGCTTCAAGTCAGGACAGACAGATGTCCTTGTCGCTACCGACATCGTCTCCCGGGGAATAGACATTGACGATATCCTTATGGTGATAAATTACGATGTGCCACACGATGCCGAGGACTATGTGCACCGTATCGGACGCACCGCACGCGCACAGAGAGACGGACGCGCCGTCACCCTCGTCAGCGAGGACGATATCTGTTATTTCAAGGCAATAGAGAAATTCCTTGAGCGTGAGGTCACCAAGAATCCCATGCCCGACGGTCTTGACCAGGGTCCTGACTATAAGTTGCCGGGGAAAGGCGGCGCAAGGCCAAGGCAGGGCACACGGCGTAATGCCGGCACCCCACGCAATGCCAGAGCCCCACGTGCCGCCAAGGGAGGAAAGCCACGGCAGAGCAAGGACGCAGGAGCAGGGAAGAAACCGGACCGCCAGCGCCGTAAACCGAAGGAGGAGGGCGCAAAGACTGCAGAGTGAGCCCCTGTAAATATATCTCACAGCTTCCACAACGCTTTCTGTGTCATATCGTGAAGCGTGAAGGCATAAAAGGAAGACTCCTCGATTGCTGACGGTCAGCAGTCGAGGAGTCTTTCTTTATATAGCGTGTAAGCAGTATGTTTCTAATGGCTGGTGTATGTTCAATTTCTTTTCAAGCTTCTCGTCTACATTGATAATCTCTACGCGAAGCATATAGTCGTTGTCCTGGTATCTGTTCAACTCGTCAAGCACATTGACCTTCTGGTGTCCGCCCACGACAGTGTAGCCTGTTGCCTTGTTCACGACAATGCCGCCCACCACGCCATACTTTTTATGGAACGCTTCAACAGCTTGCGCCCCTCATCCGATATGGTGCGTGGATTGTAGTCGGCAGGATGTATCTGCGAGCGCATCAATTCGACGGTTTTGCTGCTGAAATAATTATTTTCACTCATTTTCTACTGTTTAATTTTGCATATTCAGATATTTTTTTGTATCTTTGCAGTTGAAAATCCGTGAGAATGTACTGCGCCTGGTGAATAACCTATAGTAGTCGCTCGCGGATTTTTTCATTTTAGCCTGTCTGTAACAGAGTAGAGATATCTTATCTTTTGCATTCTACCTTTTGATACTCGCGTTTCTTCTGCCACGTTCAGGAATACATAGCTTCCATGCAATCGGGCTTTGAAATAGTGGAAACTCGTAATCTTGTCCTTACGTGGCTTTGACAGCCCGCTGCTTCTCACATAGGTTGATGCGCCCAGCAATTCCCTCGCTGTTGACCGGCTTGTCTTGTTATCCGTTAGCTAAAGTGCACTACTTGATGCGGCTCTGTGCATATTATATGCAGCTCTTCCTATTCTTCTGAATTGGCTATCTGTTGTACCCCTGCTTCTAAGGGCTTGCTAACGGTTAAAAATAGTTACTTGCGCCCGGTTATACCCTAAACATTCAAGATAGAAGTGCAACATCTTGAATCAAAGATATAGACATCCCTGCATCCGTCTGACGTTCTCGGAGCGTAGCGACGA
>JAIDEM010000114.1 GCA_029054825.1 Prevotella sp.
CGAGCTTGCCTCTTGTCTCGTGGTCTCGGAGATGGTTATAAGAGACAGGCATAAGAGATGGTCTTCTCATCCGAGCGACGGTCCGTCATCTTCCAAAAGATGTCAAACACGCCCCAGTCCTCATCACGCTTCTCCTTGATCATCTTTATCCAATAATCAGGAATACCCATAGCGAGACGGTAGTCAAAGCCAAGTCCTCCATCCTCAAACTTTGCAGCAAGCCCCGGCATGCCTGACATTTCCTCAGCTATCGTGATGGCATTCTTGTTTACCTCATGAATAAGCTTGTTTGCCAAGGCAAGATAACAGATGGCATTGTCATCCTGGCCGCCATTAAAGTAATCTCCATAACCGCAGAAATCTACACCGAGACCATGATTATAATATAGCATTGATGTCACGCCATCAAAGCGGAATCCGTCAAAATGGAATTCATCAAGCCAATACTTACAGTTCGAGAGCAGGAAATGCATCACCTCATCCTTGCCGTAGTCAAAGCAAAGGGAATCCCACTGGTTATGCTCACGACGGGCACCGGGATAGAAATACTGGTTCGGATCACCACAGAAGTTTCCAAGACCTTCCACCTCGTTCTTCACAGCATGTGAGTGGACAAGGTCCATGATGACTGTGATACCATTCTGATGTGCTGTGTCTATAAGGTCTTTCAGTTCTTCTGGAGTACCGAAACGACTTGAACACGCAAAGAAATTGGACACATGGTATCCGAACGACCCATAATAAGGATGCTCTTGGATAGCCATGATCTGGATACAGTTATATCCGCCTTTTATCACACGAGGCAAGACATTCTCCTTAAACTCGGTGTAAGAGCCCACTTTCTCCTCGTCCTGCCCCATACCTATATGGCATTCGTAGATAAAGAGCGGGTCTTTTTTAGGGCGGAATGTCTTCTTTTTCCATTTATACTCCTCGACAGGAGCCCACACCTGAGCTGAAAATATTTTTGTCTCCTCATCCTGCACAACACGACGTACCCACGCTGGAATACGTTCACCTTCACCACCTTCCCACTTTATCTTCAGCTTATATAAATCGCCGTGCTTCATCGCCGTGGCTGGAAGTTTCAGTTCCCAATTACCAGTACCCTTTATCCTCTTACAGGCATACTTCTTCTGCTCTTTCCAGTCGTTAAAGTCGCCGATAAGATAGATTTCGGTTGCATTGGGCGCCCACTCGCGGAACACCCACCTTCCCTTATCGTCGCGATGAAGTCCGAAGTAAAGATAACCACTCGCAAAATCGGAAAGTGAATGCTTTCCTCCGTTCGTGAGTTTATTTATCATCCACTCAGCATGGTCATGACGTCCACGGATAGCAGATTCATAAGGTTCCAGCCATGAATCATTCTTCACCAAGCCTATATGCTGTGGCTTTTTAGGTGCTTTCGGCGCCTTTGGGGTGACAGCCTTCTTTGAGGCAGTCTTCTTTGCGCAAGTCATAGTATTTCAGTTTATGTGTTAAGGTTCATTCCGGAGAACAATCAGCACTTCACCTTGAAGACAGCCTTATGGATTGTCCCTGTGCCTATACAAGGCTGGTGTCCGTCCTGCGGCCAGAATATAGCCATCATGCCTGGGTGGCATGTGCAGAATCCCTCTGCCATTGTACCAGGATATTTTGTCGCATCCTTCTCCGCATTATACTCACAGTCTGGAAGGAGTTCTGTTGGAGTGTATCCGTAAGTCTCGTCAGCATTCAATGGAATCTGGATGTCAAGCATATTCTTATGTGTCTCCATGACAGCCTCTTCCTTTGTCTTTCCGTTGGTATCCATGATATTGACAAAGCAATTCTTACCGTCAATTTCATGCTTTCCGTTTTCCAGCGCGTTAAGATCTGTATTCTTGATGAACTCTATAATCTGTGGGAAATAAGGGTTCAATGACGCATACTGATTGAGATTCTCGATTTTGTCAATTACCATAATAATTAGATTTTATGAGTTGTTGTTATTGATGTTATGTACTTATATAGTCCGATGTGGTCTCTTGAAAGCCCGTTCAATATTTTCCTTTCTTTGTGACATTGCCGTTACGGTCCTTCATCACGTATGCGCCGTCACGCTCTCCGTCACGGTAAGACCCTTCAAAACGGTTGCCGTCCTTGTCTTCCTCTATAGCCTTGCCGTGAGGATAGCCATCCTTGTATGTCCCCTTGAACTTGCTGCCGTCGGCAAAATGTATAATCATCTCACCATTCATCTTGCCGTTCTTGAAGTAACCGTCAAAAGTATCACCTGTCTTTTTCCTCAGAGTACCTCTGCCGTCATATTTATCAGCCTTCCACTGACCGGTATATGAGTCGCCGTTTTTCCATACAAGAGTGCCCTGACCGTCTTTCTCTCCTGCCTTGAAATGACCTGTATAGACATCACCGTTAGCATAACGGAAGATGCCTTCGCCATCACGCTCGCCCTGAACATAGTTGCCTTCGTAGACATCCTTATTGGCATAACGGTAGATACCCTTACCATGCTGAATGTCATTCTGCCACATTCCGTTATATACATCACCGTCAGCATAACGGTATATGCCTTTTCCTGAACGCTGGTTGTCAAGCCACTGGCCGTCGTACACCGAACCGTCCCCCCAGTCATACTTGCCTTTGCCATTCTTCATGTCATTCTGCCATTCTCCCTCATAGTATGCACCGGAAGCGAAAGTGTAGCGTCCCTTGCCGGAACGCTTGTCCTGAAGCCAGTTTCCGTCATATATATCACCGTTATAATAATACATCACACCGTGCCCCTGCTGATAGTCACGATACCAGAAACCATCATATTTGTTGTTGTTGGCGAAATAGAATGTACCCTTGCCATGTTGCTGGTCCTGAAACCACTGACCCTCATATTTTTCACCGTCCGAGAAAGAATACACTCCGTATCCCTGACGTTTGCCCTTAGTATAGCTACCCTCATAGGTATCGCCGTTCTTGTATGTCGCCATACCCTTACCGTTTGCCTTTCCCGAGACCATTTCGCCCTTGTAAAGTCCTCCATCCTTCAGGGTGTAAGACCCAAGCATTATCTTCTGCGCAAGAACCGTTCCATTAAAAGCAAACGCTCCGAACGCGAACGACAACAGCATTTTACATATTCTATGTTTCACAATAATAATTTCTTAGTTTGACAATTCATCTCTACAAAGATACCTATTTTTTATCTAAGTAGAGACACCGAGACCTATTATTTCAACTTTTTTCACTTTTCCGCACGCTCTTCGAGGAAACGCATATAGATTCTTATCGCCGTCTCCACCATCCTCACACACGGACGCTTCTTGTAGTACTCATCTGTCCTTGCCTCAGGAGTCGCACTGATGACGATATCAGGAATGACACCGTCTGCACGTTTCTTGTTCAACCCAAGCAGTTCCTTACAACAGATGCTTCCTGTCTGAGCCTTGAAATCCGCCGCCAGTTTCTGGACAGCCTCATAGTTTTTCTTCTTTGTTTCCTGGCTGGATTCCACACTGGCTATCTCGAGACCCGCAAGCATGAACATGCCAAGGGCAGACCCGCAAGTCTCCCGCATGCGGCCGATGCCTCCTCCATAGCTTGCTGATATACGGGTCATGAGAGGGAGAGGCACATCATACCATTCCGCAAATGCCATGGCGACACTCTGCGAACAGTTGTATCCCTGCTTGAAATATCCCACTCCACGCTCCACCATACGTTCCGTTTCCTCTTGCCAATTCATATTCATCACAACAGAAAGTCAACTTTTCATATATCCGACACTGCAGACGTCCATCCTTATACACAACTTACTGCATCACCGACATCAATCACAAGTTCCTTGAAGAAAGAAACTTCTCGGCATTCTCCAAATCACTTGGCGTATCAATACCTATCGTCTCAACATCTGTAAGTCCTACCTTTATCCTGTAGCCGTTCTCCAGCCAGCGGAGCTGTTCAAGACTTTCAGACAATTCAAGAGGCGACTGCGGCAAGCGTGTCACCTCACCGAGCACATTTCTTCGATAAGCATAAAGCCCTATATGCTTGAGATAAGGGAAGGCAGACGGCCATTCTGCCCTTTCTCTTCCTCTGCAGAAAGGTATGACTGAGCGTGAGAAATACAAGGCGTAGCCCTGTTGCGACACTGCTATCTTAGGAGAATTGGGATTCTCCACAGCAGCCATATTATCGCCAAAAGGCTTGCCGAGAGTGGCAATCTGTGTACTGTCGTCTTCAAAACACCGCATCACGGTCTCTATCTGTGACGGCTGTATGAAAGGTTCGTCGCCTTGCACATTTATCACAACATCGTCTGCCGAAAGGCATAGCCGTGCCTCAAGCAAGGACACAGCCTCCTCTATCCTGTCTGTACCGCTTTTGTGGTCGGGACGAGTCATCACCACTTCTCCTCCGAACTCCATTACAGCGCGCTGTATGCGCTCGTCGTCCGTTGCGACAAAGACATTCTCTATAACCTTTTTCGTCTGTGTATATACACGCTCTATGACAGTCTTTCCGCCGAGCATGACCAGCGGCTTGCCGGGAAATCTCGTCGAAGCGTATCGCGCAGGTATTACTGCTATGAATTTCATGAGTTCGTTTGTTTTAATTGGTTGCCACAACAGAGACATCTATCAGTCACGCAGGAAAATATCCCTAGTATATACTTTATCGCGGACGTCGTCAAGTATTGAGTCATAACGGTTTGCGATGATAACCTTCGACATCGACTTGAACTTGTCCAAATCATTGACAACTGTGCTGCCGAAGAACTGTGTACCGTCCTCTAGTGTCTGCTCGTAGATGATTACACTGGCACCTTTAGCCTTGATGCGCTTCATTATTCCCTGTATCGCACTCTGACGGAAATTGTCCGAGTTGCTCTTCATCGTAAGACGATAGACACCTACCGTCGGTGCTTCCTGCCGAGCAGCATCACAATGTTCAAACTGGTTATTATGCGAATATCCGTACCATCCAGCTTTCTGCAATACAGCATCGGCGATATAATCCTTACGTGTGCGGTTACTCTCCACTATAGCCGTCATCATCTGCTGAGGTACATCCTGATAGTTGGCAAGCAACTGCTTCGTGTCCTTAGGCAGGCAATAGCCTCCATAACCGAACGACGGATTGTTGTAATGCGTCCCTATACGCGGATCAAGACCCACACCGTCAATGATGGCCTGTGTGTCAAGCCCCTTCATCTCGGCATAAGTGTCAAGCTCATTGAAATAGGATACACGCAATGCAAGATACGTATTTGCGAACAGCTTCACGGCCTCTGCCTCTTTCAGTCCCATGAAAAGGATGGCAATGTCCTCCTTCTCGGCACCCTCCTTCAGCAGTTCGGCAAATGTCCTGGCATAAGTCTCGGCATGATTGCTGCCGATAGCCACCACAGCGGCGTTCTCCTCTCCTTCCCCTGCTATCATCTTAGGGTATCCTACAATGATACGTGAAGGATACAGATTGTCATACAAAGCCTTTGACTCACGCAGGAATTCCGGCGAGAAAAGCAGCCTGAACTTGCAGTCTACAGGGCGGTTCTCCGCCTTGAACCTCTGCGCATATTTCACATAAAGCGAACGTGTATATCCGACAGGTATAGTGGACTTTATCACCATGACCGCTTCAGGATTAACCTCCAGTACAAGGTCAATGACTTCTTCAACATGAGAAGTGTCGAAATAGTTTTTCACAGGGTCATAATTTGTCGGCGCGGCTATCACCACAAAGTCGGCATCGGCATAAGCGCTCCTGCCGTCAAGCGTGGCGGTAAGCCTAAGCTCCTTCTCCGCAAGGTATCTTTCAATATACTCGTCCTTTATCGGACTCTTCCCCTGATTGATGAGATCAACCTTCTCCTTCACCACATCGACAGCCACAACCTCATGGTGCTGGGCGAGGAGCGTGGCGATGCTCAGGCCTACATAGCCTGTTCCTGCCACCGCTATCTTTATGTCTTTGAATTCACGCATAGTATTACAGTTAAGAACATACATGCAATCCCGCACTGCAGATCCACGCTCTCAAGCATGCATCATGCCATCTGACTCCCGGGCAGAATACTCATGTATTTTTTGCAAAGATAAAAAAAATATTTGATATCTGTCTATTATTTCAAAAATTATTAATAGTTTTGTAAAAATATTTTCAACAACACCATGTCTGAGCCTTCAAATAACTTCACGAAATGGGTTGCCTGCTGGGGCAACGCCACGTCATTTACCGACAGAAAAGAGTGCATCTACGCCAAGAATATCACCTTGCGCTATCCTATAAGGATAGTCTTCTCCGGCAGCAGACTCAGGTTCCGCTTCTCAAACCTCACAGGAACAGAGCCGGTCACTATCTCTGCCGCAAAAGTCAACCGTACTTCCATCACGTTCAGAGCGTCGGAAAGCGTCACCATCGAACCAGGAAAAGAGACGACAAGCGACGAGATACCATTCTGCGTGACTGCTGGAGAGACTGTAGAGGTAAGCATCTATCTCGCCGGATACACACAGATGAACGCCGGAACGCTCATCACCGGACCACTGTCGAAAGGAAAGTATGCCTACGGAAACTTCCTTGACGCGGAGAAATTCCCCATAGAACTGTCCAGAAACACCAACTGGTTTTACTTCCTCAACACAATAGACGTCTTCACAGAGGAGAAAAACCGCGCACTGGTATGCTACGGCGACTCCATCACGGCACAGAGCTGGCCCGACTATCTCGCCATGCGTGCCTGGAACAAAGGCTTCAGGAACATCGCTGTAATACGGCGTGCCGTGAGCGGAACACGCATACTGCGCCAGTATGACTGCATCACGTACCAGGCTTACGGACTGAAAGGCGAGACGCGTTTTCCCATAGAACTCAATGTCGATGGTGCTACTGACGTAATCATACAGCATGGCATAAACGACATAATCCATCCTGTGGGTGTAGAAACAAACATCTTCCGTCCGTGGAGCGACATGCCTACCGTGGAGGATATGGAACAGGGCACCGAGAATCTGTATATCAAGCACGCAAGAGAACTTGGCCTGAAGGTATGGAGCGGCACACTGCTTCCTATTTACGGATGGCGCACTTACGACTCCAGACGTGAGGCCATGCGATGTGAGTTTAACGAGTGGCTGCGCACTTCCCCGCTCTTTGACGGTTGCATTGACTTCGACAAGGCCGTGCGCAACCCGGAGAAACCAGAGGCATTCAATACAGGTTTCGACTCTGGCGACCATCTTCATCCGAGCGAGGTTGCATACAAGGCTATGGCAGACTGTGTTATGAGCGAGTTGTTGATGTAACACACAAATACGAAAACACACCATCAGCCTTATACCCCGTGACATTCGGAAATACGGATGCCATAGCATACAAATCCGACAGCACAAGGAACATGTCGGAAAAGGTGACCCTTTATATGGTAGAGGGTCACCTTTCACCATGTCAAGGGTGACGTTTTACACCACGAAAGGTCACCCTCCGCAAAAACATCCATAAGGCACATGAAACAAACAGACGGGAGCTGGCATACGAAGCCTGCTCCCGTCTTGTTGTATATCCCATACATCAAGTCACATAAAATCGGGCAAAGGATGCCCGAAGCGACACCTGTCACTCTATCTCGCGCCGTGGCTTGCATGGGTTACCGTATGCCACGACCCCAGCAGGGATATCCCTCGTCACGACACTTCCGGCACCGATGACAGCGCCGTCGCCGATAGTCACGCCAGGCAAGACCACGACATTCGCACCAATCCATACATTGTTGCCCACCCGAATAGGCTTGCAGGTCTCGAGACCGGCATTCCTCTGCTCTATGTCCAAAGGATGGGCGGCAGTGGTAAAACAGCAGTTCGGAGC
>JAIDEM010000115.1 GCA_029054825.1 Prevotella sp.
GGACGAGGGAAGCACAGCTATGGCGAAGGCGCAGGAACTCTTCGCGCAGGAGCAGTATGATAAGGCTCTGAAAGGCGACGGGGTGAATCCGGGTTTCCTTGCCATTGCCGACAAGTACAGCTGCACAGACGCCGCTAACCTTGCAAACCTCTATGCCGGCCTTTGCTATGCTAATCTCGGAAAGGCTCAGGAGGCAGAGAAGTATCTTGGTGAATTCTCCGCTTCCGATGACGCAATGGTCTCTCCGGCAGCTGTCGGCGCACTCGGAAACGTGTATGCCAAGCTGAACAAGATAGATGATGCTATCGCTGCGCTGAAGAAAGCTGCAAAGATGGCAGACTCAGAGGCTGAGACAGGCCGCAACCAGTCCCTCTCTCCACAGTTTCTCCTCCAGGCAGGCGAACTTCTTGAAAGCCAGGGTAAGAAGGGGGAGGCTCTCGAGATTTACAAGAGTATCAAGGCTGATTATGTCAACTCTGCTGTATATCGCGAGATAGACAAGTATATAGAACGTTGCACAGAGTAATATAATGGCTACAAGAAACTTTTCCGATTACGATAAGACTAAAGTCCCTAATGCTGAGAATATGTGTTTCGGCATAGTGGTGTCTGAACGCAATCCGGAAATCACCGACGCTCTCCTTGAAGGCGCAGTGACAGCTCTTGAAGGTTTTGACGCTTTGCCCGAGAACATTCATGTGAAGCGTGTGCCTGGGACGATGGAGCTTGTCTATGGAGCACATCAGATGACTCTGAATGACGGATATGACGCAGTCATAGCCTTGGGATGCGTAGTGAGGGGCAAGACCCACTCGTTTGACTGTGTGGTAAACAGTGTCACGGCAGGTTTCGCACAGTTGAATGTCACAAGTGCCGTGCCTGTAATCTTCGGCATCCTTGCTACAGAGACAATGGATGATGCACGTGAAAGAGCTGGTGGCGCACTCGGAAATAAGGGTGAAGAATGCGCTGTAGCGGCAATTAAGATGGCTAAATTCTGATGATATTAAAGGAAATATTAGAGAAATACACATTTGGAGAGATTTTCACTGAACTCAGTGGAATGATTCCTGATTTGAATCGTAAGCGTCCTGAGATACAGGATGCTTACGATTTTTTGTTGGCACAACGTCCGGTAGCTTCTAAAAAGAAGATAACATATCAACTGATAGATGCACAAGACAGCGATGACTGCTTTGTAGGGGCTGAGGACCGTTGCTTCGAAGCCCAGTGGAACGTCATTCTCGGCAAGGAAGTCGTTATTGACGACGATGTCGAGATATCATCGTTTGAGATAGCATGCAATGCCTTTCTGTGCATCCTTCTCATAGGTTTCAAGCCGCGACGCTTTACCGAACTCAACGAGGAACTCCTGGAGATGTTGGGGTGAGTGCCCTGTCGGAGACAAGCTCCATGTGGAATATGTGCCGTATAACTAAAACTGAAAACCGCAATGTTGAAAATATATCTTATAATATCCGTCGCTTCTCTTCTGCTTTTTACATCATGCAGCGAGAAGCAGGAGCGGCATGACATCATCGTGCCGGTTCCTAAAGCAGAGGTGAAGAAAGGTCCTCAGCAGATGAAACCGATAAAGCAGGAACGCGATGTGACATGGCTGGGTAAGGAGTATTCCGTGTTTGTCTTGAGGAGTGTGGATAAAAATCTGCCGCTGGTGAAGGACGAAAACGGTCAGGAATATTACGACAACACCATAGAGGTTAATGTCAGGCGTGCTGACGGGACAGATGCTTTCCGCAGAAAGTTTACAAAACAGAACTTCTCCTCGTGTGCCGGTAGCAGCAATGTCGCTAAGGAAGGTGGCCTGCTTGGTATCGTGTTCGACAGAGTGGAGGGCGATAATCTTGTCTTTGCCGTCAGCGTCGGTTCGCCTGATGTGCAGAGTGATGCCTTTGTTCCTCTTGTCATGAAAATAGACAGGACAGGCAATTTCTCAATGTCTTTGGATACGCAGATAGACAGCAATGCCGGTGACGAGTATGAGGAAGATGGTGTCTGACACTTTGCTATGCTGCTGACATTGTTGTCTCGAGGTACTATGTTGTGGCCTCTTTACAGTGGAAGCCAATAGAGTATGGTCCTGTATATCTTGGACAATTTATAAATGGTGACCTTTTGCAGTACAAACCGTCACCTTATACAATAAAAAAGGTCACCTTTCATCATGTGAAAGGTGACCTTTTCCTGTCTATATCTTATCGCTTGATTTCTAAAGTGTTAACAAAGTCTTTGCGGATATAGGTGTCTTGTCTGCCAGGGGCTTCAAGTCTGTTGATGAAATGCCATCGTATGGCTTGCCGTCATCGTCTGTATGGCAGTCAGCCCATACCCGTTTATGTCGTTTCCTATATGAGATGTAAGCGTTGTCAGTCGTTATACTGCGCTGTGAGCTCACATATCTTGATGATGGTCTTCATGGCTTTCTCCATCACCTGACATGATACGAACTCATAAGGACCATGGAAGTTCACTCCGCCGGCGAAGATGTTAGGGCACGGAAGTCCCTTGAATGACAGCTGTGCGCCATCTGTGCCGCCACGGATAGGCTCGACGCGCGGCGGTACGTCACACTCCTGCATGGCATGGAGCACAATGTCTATGACGTGCATCTGAGGGTCTATCTTCTCCTTCATGTTGTAATACTGGTCCTTTACGTCAACAAAGACCGTGCCCTCGCCATATTTGGCGTTTAGCTGTTCTCCTGTTTTCTTTATGAAAGCCTTCCTGTCCTCGAATTTATGCCTGTCGTGGTCACGGATGATGTATGCCAGTTTTGCAGACTCTATGCCACCCTCGATGTGCAGCAGGTGGTAGAATCCCTCGTAGCCTTCCGTTGTCTCAGGCCTTTCGTCGGCAGGCATCATATTGGCAAACTCCATTGCCACGACATTGGCGTTGATCATCTTGCCCTTAGCGTATCCCGGATGCACACTGACACCCTTGACTGTAACTTTGGCAGAGGCGGCGTTGAAGTTCTCGTACTCAAGGTCTCCGAGATCTCCTCCGTCTATCGTGTAAGCCCAGTCACACCCGAATTTCTCGACATCGAAATGGTGTGCACCCATACCTATCTCTTCGTCAGGATTGAAAGCGACACGTATCTTGCCGTGTTTCACCTCCGGATGTTCCTTCAGCCATACCATAGCCTGTATGATTTCCGCGATGCCGGCCTTGTCGTCAGCCCCGAGCAACGTGTGTCCGTCTGTCACAATGAGGTCTTCTCCCTTATGCTGCAGCAGTTCTGGAAATTTTGCAGGGGAGGACACTATGCCTTCAGAGAGGATTATGTCGCCGCCGTCATAGTTCTCCACTATGCGCGCCTTGATGTTTGCGCCGGAGCAGTCAGGCGATGTGTCGTAGTGGGAGATGAAGCCGATGGTCGGCACATCCTGTTTGATATTTGAAGGCAGGGTAGCGTAGACATAGCCTTTGTCGTCCATTTCCACGTCTTCAAGTCCTTCGTCTTCAAGTTCTTCTTTCAGGTATCGTGCAAAGGCAAGCTGTCTTTCGGGCGTGCTTGGCACTGTCTGTGAGTCCTCGCTTGACTGTGTGTCAAACTTGGTATAGTTCAGAAAGCGTTCTGTCAGGTTCATTTCTTCTTATGATTTTATCGTTTATGTTCGTTTCTTTGTCGTCCAAATGCTGTTGCTGCCTATTTCAGGAGGTCAGGGCGCAGGGCTTTAGTTCTCGCAAGAGCTTGCTCCATTTCCCACTCTTTTATCTTCGCCTCATGGCCGGAGAGCAGTATGTCGGGCACGCGCCAGCCCTTGTATTCGGCAGGACGCGTGTATATCGGTGCAGACAGCAGGTCGTCCTGGAAGCAGTCTGAGAAGGCCGACTGCTCGTCACCGATTACTCCAGGGATGAGTCTGACGATGGCATCGGCCATGACAGCCGCCGGGAGTTCTCCTCCCGTCAGCACGAAGTCCCCGATGCTTATCTCGCGTGTGATGAGATGGTCGCGTACTCTCTGGTCTATGCCTTTGTAGTGTCCTGCAAGGATGATGATATTCTCCTTCATCGACAAGTCGTTGGCGACATGCTGGTTGAACTGCTCTCCGTCGGGCGATGTGAATATTATCTCGTCATAATCACGCTCTGCCTTCAGCGCGGAGATGCATCGATCGATAGGCTCTATCTGCATCACCATGCCGGCAAATCCGCCGTACGGGTAGTCATCGACACGCTTCCACTTGTCGAGGGTATAGTCACGGAGGTTGTGGACATGTATCTCCACAAGCCCTTTTTTCTGTGCTCTTGCCAGTATGCTCTCGTTCATGAAAGGCTCAAGCATTTGCGGCAATACTGTTATTATATCTATTCTCATTTGTTTGCAAAAGTACAAAAGTTTTTTGAATTAACACAAATTTAGCGTAGATTATGCGTTTTTCTTTGAAAAAATTATTAATTTTGCAAGCAAACTAACAATAACTAACTTATTTGAATTATGATAGATTTGATGAAAACACCGCTTAGCGGTATTGTTCCGCCACTTGTAACTCCACTTCTTGACAATGAGACCGTTGATGTCCCGAGTCTGGAGCGTCTTATCAATCATCTCGTTGCTGGAGGTGTACATGGTCTCTTCGTGCTGGGCACGACAGGCGAGGAACAGTCTCTTTCGTTCAGTGTCCGCGAGCAGATGATTCGCGAGTCATGCCGTATCAACAACGGGCGTCTTCCTATACTCGTATGCATCACCGAGACATCTATCGTAGAGGCAGTGCGTCTGGCCAATATCGCCAAGGAATGTGGCGCTGACGGTCTTGTCTCCGCTCCTCCATACTATTTCGCGACAGGACAGCCGGAGCTTGCCCAGTTCTATGAAGAGCTTGTGCCGCAGCTCCCTCTCCCGGTATTCCTTTATAACATGCCGTCACATGTCAAGGTCAATTTCGCTCCAGAGACAGTTGCCCGTCTTGCCAAGATGAAGCAGGTGGTAGGCCTGAAGGATTCTTCTGCCAATGCCGTCTATTTCCAGAGTGTGATGTATGAGGTGCGTAAGGTCAACCCAGACTTCATGATGTTCTGCGGTCCAGAGGAGATAACCGGCGAGTGTGTGCTCATGGGAGCCAACGGCGGTGTAAACGGCGGTGCCAATATGTTCCCTGAGCTCTATGTGGCCATGTACAATGCCGCAAAGGAGAAGGATATAGAGAAACTTGTAAAGCTGCAGCAGATTATCATGCAGATAAGCCGCACGGTGTACACCATTGGCCGCCATGGTTCCAGCTATCTTAAAGGACTGAAGTGCGCTTGCCAGCAGCTCGGTATCATAGATGATGATTTCGTAGCTTCTCCATTCTACAAGTTCGATGCTCCAGAACGTGACAAGGTCACCATCGCACTTGCGAAGCTGAATGTGGAACATGGTAAACTGAAACTGTAAAAAGTTCCAACCTTACAATCATTACTATGCACATAATAGATATTATAGTATTCCTTGTCTTCACCGGTGGCATTGTCCTTATGGGCAGCCTGTTTTACAGCAAGGACACCAGTGCCAAGGAATTCACCAATGCAGGACGGAGCATACCAGGTTGGGTCGTTGGTATGAGTATCTTCTCGACATACGTCTCCAGCATCTCCTATCTCGGCAACCCTGGTAAGGCATACGCCTCGGACTGGAATCCTTTTGTCTTCGGACTAAGTATTCCTATAGCCTGTTGGATAGCGGCAAAATGGTTTGTGCCTTTTTACAGGAGTCATGATAGCGTTTCGGCATACGCATTCCTCGAAGAGCGCTTCGGTCCATGGGCGAGAATATATGCTTCGGCATGCTATCTGCTGACGCAGATTGCCCGCATGGGCTCTATACTCTTCCTGCTGGCGATGCCGATGAATATCCTTATGGGGTGGGATCTCCGTACGGTGATTATCATAACATCCATAGCCATCATCTTCTATTCTATGCTTGGAGGCATGAAGGCCGTGATATGGACCGAGGCGATACAGGGCTTCATCCTTATAGGGGGAGCATTGGTATGCCTTGCTGTACTGATGTTTTCCATGCCGGAAGGTCCTATGCAGGCGTTGCAGATAGGATGGGACACACTTGACGAGGCAGGAAGAAACAAGTTCTCGTTAGGCTCGTTCTCATTCTCTGATGTCGCACATTCCACTTTCTGGGTATGTCTTGTATATGGTATATTCATCAATCTCCAGAACTACGGCATAGACCAGAACTATGTACAGCGTTACCATACGGCAAAGACAGATAAGGAGGCGAAGAATGCTGCTCTTTTCGGCGGCTGGCTGTATATCCCGGTATCAGCGTTGTTCTTCTTGATAGGCACCTGTCTTTTCAGTTACTACAAGGTTTTCCCTGATGCACAGATAGCTGCTTTTGAGGCCGCCGGCAAGACAGACTATGTGTTCCCTTATTTTATGGTACACTCGTTGCCTACAGGTCTGACAGGACTGCTCATAGCCAGTGTGTTTGCTGCCGGAATGTCCACTGTTGCGACATCTGTGACATCATGTTCGACCATTCTCCTTACCGATTATTGGATGCGTATGCGCAGGCATGTCCACAGGAAAGGCAGTGACCATACAAAAGGTATCGGCGACAAGGAACATCTTATGGTGCTCAAACTCGGCTCCGTTCTCGTCGGTGTGCTGGGTATCTGTGTCGCCATAGCGCTGGTAAATGTCGACAGTATACTTGATGCATGGTGGAAATTGTCGTCAATCTTCTCTGGAGGTATGCTTGGCCTTTTCCTGCTCGGTTATCTCTCCACGAAGGTCAAGAATATCCACGCTGTCATAGGTGTGCTGTGCGGTTTTGCTGTCATAGCATGGATTTCGGCCTGGAACTGGATAGGACTTCCTGATCCGGGGCTCCATGAATATCTTGCCATTGTGCTCGGTACCATGACCATCTTCATCGTGGGGTTCGCGTTTGTACTCCTTATTCCTGTAAAGAACAAATAGGGATATATAATGTGGTGGCATCCCGCTCCGTGATAATTAATTATATAAAATAAAGAAAACAAAGAAAATAAAATATTACAGTTATGTCTAACTATCCTAAAATTGGTATTCGCCCGACTATAGACGGTCGCCAAGGCGGTATCCGTGAAAGTCTTGAAGAAAAGACTATGGCACTTGCCAATGCTGTGGCAAGACTTATAAGTGAGAACCTTAGAAACGGTGACGGCTCTCCTGTTGAATGCGTCATTTCCGATACTACTATTGGACGTGTAGCCGAGGCAGCAGCCTGCCAGGAGAAGTTCGAGCGTGAGAATGTTGGTTCTACCATCACTGTCACATCATGCTGGTGCTACGGTTCGGAGACGATGGACATGGATCCTACACATCCTAAGGCAGTGTGGGGCTTTAACGGCACAGAACGTCCAGGAGCGGTTTATCTCGCTGCAGTTCTCGCTGCTCATGCACAGAAGGGACTTCCTGCATACGGTATCTATGGACATGATGTCCAGGACCTGTCAGATAACACCATACCTTCAGATGTTGCCGAGAAAATACTGCGCTTTGCACGTGCCTCACAGGCGGTGGCTACAATGCGTGGCAAGTCTTATCTCAGCCTTGGCAATACATGTATGGGCATTGCTGGTTCTATTGTGAATGCTGATTTTCTGCAGGACTATCTCGGCATGCGTACGGAGTATGTCTCACTGGTTGAGATACTGCGTCGTGTGGATTTTGGCATATACGACCATGAGGAGTTTGAAAAGGCTATGGTGTGGATAGAGAAATACTGCAAGACAAATGAGGGACATGACTATAACGAGGACCGTCCACTCTTCCCAGGAACACCGATGACGACTTTCAACGGAAAGGGAAAGGGTAAGAACCGCGAAGAGAAGGATGCCGACTGGGAGTTTACAGTCAAGTGCATGATGATTATTCGCGACCTCATGTGTGGTTCGGAGAAACTCAAGGAGATGGGCTATCTGGAAGAAGCTCTCGGACACAATGCCATTGCTGCCGGTGTGCAGGGACAGCGTCAGTGGACAGACTACAAGCCTAACTTTGACTTCCCTGAGTCTATGATGTGCACCAGCTTTGACTGGAACGGTCCGCGTGAGGCAAAGATTCTTGCGACAGAGAATGACTTCCTCAACGGCATGTCGATGCTTTTCGGACATCTCCTTACCAATAAGGGTGCGATGTTCTCCGATATCCGTACATACTGGAGTCCTGAGGCTGTAGAACGCGTGAGCGGCAAGCGTCCGGAAGGCGGTGCAGCCAATGGCTTCATACATCTCATCAACTCTGGCGCAACGACTCTTGATGCAACAGGTGCCATGACAGATGCAGAGGGAAATCCGATAATGAAGTCTCACTGGGATATCACTGAGCAGGATATGGAGAACTGTCTGAATGCCACAAGCTGGATGCCGGCAGACCGCGACTATTTCCGTGGCGGAGGCTATTCTTCACATTTCCTTACAAAGGGTGGCATGCCTATGACAATGCTTCGTGTGAATATTGTAGCAGGTCTCGGCCCTGTGTTGCAGCTTGCTGAGGGCTGGACTGTGGAACTTGACAAGGATGTCAATGACATTCTTGACAAGCGTACCGACCCTACATGGCCGACAACATGGTTTGCACCACGTCTTGATCCTTCAAAGGATGCTTTCAAGGATGTGTACTCTGTCATGAACAACTGGGGAGCGAATCATGGTGCTATCGTCTACGGTCATGTCGGTGCAGACCTCATCACGCTCTGCTCGATGCTCCGCATACCTGTATGTATGCACAATGTTGACGATAAGGACATTTTCCGCCCTGCTTGCTGGAACGCTTTCGGTATGGATAAGGAGGGTGCAGACTATCGTGCTTGTGCCAATTTCGGTCCTATGTATAAATAAGTTTGGCTATGGAACCACTTCTGGTAGATTCTGATAGGAATTTCCCGAATGTCCGGTTCTATGCAGGTCAATATATTTTTGTTCACTTGTGATAGTTGTCAAAGGTGGGTTTGGAGATTAGGATGATGATTTTTCAGACCCACCTTTAATAAAAATACAGTCAATAATTATTGAGAAAGAATGAAGACTTGGAAAGATAATCTTGATGAAACCAAAAAGCGGTATATCAATTGGTAGAATCATAAAGGTATAATCGTGAACATGTGGGAGCATTTCCAGGAGGGAGTCGCCCCACATGGCCCGTATTCGGGAGAACAGCCGATACACCTTACAGAGGCTGCCCGCAACAATTATGGTACTGGTGCTTTCGGACTCCCTGGCGCCCCACAGGCAAAGGACGGCAATCAGCGTTGGTTTGACCCAGAGTGGCGTGCAAATTTCCTTGATTGGTATGTGGGACACTCTTGTCTGAAAGCAGATATGCTGCCTGTCGCAAATACACAGCTCGGACCTGGTTCGCTTGCTTCTATCCTTGGTTCACGTGTGGAAGGCGGTGAGGATACGATATGGATTCATCCTGACCCGAACTTCAAGGACAGACTGACATTTGACCCGAACAACGAACAGTTGCGTATACATAAGGAACTGCTGAAGGCATGTAAGCGTAAGGCCAATGGAAATTACTATGTCGGTATGCCAGACCTTATGGAAGGACTTGATGTCCTTGCCGCGCTGAAAGGTACTGATAAGGTATTATTGGATACAGTGATGCAGCCTGAAATAGTTGAGGAACAATTGCAGTTTATCAATGATGTGTATTTCAAGGTCTTTGACGAACTTTATGATATTATCCGCGAAGGCGACGAGATGGCCTTCTGCTATTTCTCCTCTTGGGCTCCAGGTAAGATGACAAAGATACAGAGTGACATCTCGACGATGATTTCCGATGATGACTATCGTCGTTTTGTACAGCCTTATCTGCGCGAACAATGCCAAAAGATACCTTATACTCTGTATCATCTTGATGGCGTTGGGGCAATGCACCATCTGCCGGCACTTCTTGAAATAGAGGAGCTTAACGCCATACAGTGGACTCCTGGTGTCGGTGAACCGCAGGGGGGAGACCCCAAATGGTATGACCTTTACAAGAAGATTATCGCAGGAGGCAAAAGCATCATGGCTTGCTGGGTGACTTTAGACCAGCTTCGCCCGTTGCTTGACAATGTCGGTGGCGATGGCATACATCTTGAGATGGATTTCCACAATGAGGATGAGGTAGAGCAGGCTCTGCGTATTGTCGAAGAATATCAGACACATGAGGTGGAACGCAAAGTTGATGAGTGTCTGCATATCGGAGACATGACAGCGTTTGCAGAAAATAAGTCCACAGTACGTTTCCGCCCTCTGCATATTGGTGGAAAACAAGTCACAATCCAGACACTGCTGCCTTCTGATGCATCGCTTGCAGTATCAAAGCCGACACTTGCAGAAGCTATGGAGCAACGTATGCTTGTCTTTGACGGCGCGATGGGCACATCCATACAGTCATACGGCTTAACCAACGTGAAAAGCAATGAGTATCTTTGCGTTGAGCATCCGGAAGTGATTACTGACATTTACCGCAAGTTCCTGCTTGCAGGTTCGGATGTCATCACGGCAAATACATTCAATGCGCAGAGCGTTTCCCTTAAAGCCTGCGGTTTGGCAGACAAGGCTGTGGATATAAATACTGCCGCTGTGACTCTTGCCCGGCATTTGGCGGATACGTTCACCGTTGCTAATCCAGAGAAACCACGCTATGTACTGGGTGAGATGGGACCGACCCGCGAGACTCTTTCCATACCAGATACTGCCAAGATAACGAAACATGAGCTCCACGCTTCATATAAGGAACAGGCTGTTGCGCTTATAGAGGCTGGTGTTGACGGTATTATCTTCGAGACGGTATTCGATCTTGTCAATCTGGAGATTGGCCTTGATGCTGTCAACACGGCAATGGAGGAACTGCATAAGACTGTGCCTGTATTGATAAGTGCAAACTTCTCCACGGCTGACGGTAAGAATATGATCGGTCAGAATGTCATAGAATACTTCCAGCGTTTGAAGAATGATAATGTCATTGCTGTCGGAGTAAACTGCAATCCTGATATAGAACTTACAACGGAGGTAATCGCACAGATAGCTACTACTGTGCCTTATTATATTATAGCATTCCCGAATGCTGGATTCCCTGATTCGAAGGGCAATTATCCTACGACACCCCAGGAATTCCAGCGTCAGATGTGGAAGATGATAGACGGCCATCTGGTGAATATTGTAGGTGGCTGCTGTGGCACGACAAGCGAACATATCCGCAAGATTGCAGAACTTGTAAATCCTGCTGATGGCTGTTTTGTTAGTGGTCATGTTCCTGGTGGAGAGCCTGTCACTCCTATGCGAAAAGCTCCGAAACCAAATGTGGAGAATCCTGCAGAGCCTGTGAAAGACGCCAAACCTGTAGCGACTGGAGCTATAACTACTGGACTGAAAGATGCTATCATAGCAGGAAAGGAAGCTGTAGCAATAGAAGAAACGAAGAAAGCTATTGAGGCTGGTGCTAATCCTGCAGAACTGATAAATACTCAGATGATTGAGGCAATGTCGGTTGTAGGTCAGAGATTCTCTGAAGGCAAGGCTTTCGTTCCGAATCTCCTTATGGCAGGCCGTGCCATGAAAGCCGCCCTTGCAATTCTAAAGCCTATAATGGAGGCAAGCGGAGAGGGTGTGCAGTCGGCAGGCAAGATAGTCATAGGCACAGTCAAGGGCGATCTCCACGATATAGGAAAGAATCTTGTAGCCTCCATGCTTGAGGGGTCAGGATTTGAGGTTATCAATGTCGGTATAGATGTTGATGCAGAGACCTTTGTCAAGGCTGTTGTTGACAATGAAGCAGATATTCTGTGTCTCTCTGCATTACTCACTACTACAATGACTTACATGACAGACTGTCTTGCGGCACTTGAAGCTGCTGGCGTGCGCGCTAAGGTGAAAGTTATGGTGGGTGGAGCACCTGTGACAGAGGATTTCGCTCGTGAGATAGGAGCTGATGGCTACAGTGCCAATGCCAATGAAGCTGTCGCTCTCGCCAAGCGTCTCATGGCTTCATAAGTATAAAGCGCTCACTTAATTACAAGATAGTATCGTTTAATTTTGATTGCTTATTTATGATAGATATGATAAAATGGCGTCAGGACATCATCGCACGTCCTGACCGTGTCGCGATACCGGTAATGACACATCCGGGCATTGAGGAACTGGGCTATACTGTCAAGCAGGCTGTCCTTGATGGCAGCATACATGGCAAGGCCGTAAGTTATCTTGCTGACCGTTACACCACCCATGCGGCATCAGTGATTATGGACCTTACTGTTGAGGCTGAGGCTTTTGGTGCAGAAGTTATATTCCCGGAGGATGAGATACCTTCCGTCACAGGCCATATGCTCAATGGGGTGGAGGACATTCACCGTCTTGAAGTGCCTTCACTGAACACTGCTCGTGTCCCGGAATATATCAAGGCTAATGTCATAGCCCACCGTGAGATTTCCGACCGTCCTGTCTTTGCCGGCTGTATAGGACCATTTTCCCTTGCCGGTCGTCTGTATGACATGTCTGAGATCATGATGCTGATATACAGCGACCCGGAAGCTGCACATGAACTGCTGGAGAAATGTACACTGTTTATCCTCAAGTATGTTGCGGCTTTGAAGGCTACAGGTGTGGAAGGTGTCCTAATGGCAGAGCCTGCTGCCGGCCTGATGTCAAACGATGACTGCAAGACATTCTCTTCCAATTATGTCAAGCGTATCATCGACCAGCTTCAGGATGAGCACTTTATGATAGTGCTTCATAACTGTGGCAATACAGGTCAATGTACTGAAGCTATGGTCATGACTGGTGCACATGGTCTGCATCTCGGCAATAAGTGTGATCTTGCGCAGGTGGCACGTGAGACACCCGAGGATATCCTTGTCATGGGAAATCTTGACCCAGTGTCAGCATTCAAGATGTCTACTCCCGAGGAGATGTACCAGCAGACAATGGAATTGCTTGAGAACACGCGAGAGTTTCCTCATGTGGTGCTGTCTTCTGGATGTGACACACCGCCACATACGCCTCTTGCCAATGTCGACCAATTCTTCAAGGCATTGGAAGATTATAATACATCGAGTTTATAATATAGATGACGGCAGGCTTTGATGACATCCGTCCACGCTGATACGATGTCTTAGACCTGCCGACATCACAGTTTTTTCCCGAACATTAATTGGCTGATTTCATATAACTTTACGCCTAACAACCAATAACTAAAACTAATAAAAAACACTATCAGATGATTTCCGAATCTCTAAAACTTCTGGACTGGATTATCCTGATTGGATACTTCGTGGTTCTTATTGCCATCGGACTGTGGGCAAGTCGCAAGTCAGGCGATGGTCAAGGCAAGTTTCTTGCGTCACGCTCGCTGAAATGGTATCATATCGGTTTCTCCATGTGGGGAACAAACGTTGGTCCCTCGATGCTTATCGCCTCGGCCTCGGCAGGTTTCACGACAGGTATCGTATCCGGCAACTATGCGTGGTATGCCTTTATATTCATAGGTCTGCTTGCCTTTGTCTTTGCACCACGCTATCTCGGAGAGAAGATAAACACCTTGCCGGAATTCATGGGACGCCGCTTCGGCCAGTCCACTCGCAGTATCCTTGCATGGTACACCATCGTGACAGTTCTCATCTCATGGCTGGCTCTTACACTGTTTGCTGGTGGCGTACTTATACGTCAGGTCTTCGGCATACCTATGTGGCTCTCAGCCCTGATACTCCTCGCCATCTCTGCTTTCTTCACCATCCTCGGTGGCCTTAAGGCTGTGGCGTATACCAATGTTTATCAGATGGTATTGCTGATAGTCGTGTCGGCAACACTTACCATCGTCGGCATTTGCACACTTGGCGACGGTACATTTGTAAATGGCATCAGCAAGCTTGCCGACCCTAATATCGTTCCTTCAGACTATTGGAATCTTTTCCGCTCGGAAGAGGAACTGCCCAACTACTATTGGTTGCCTATCCTGCTCGGCTATCCTATCTCAGGACTGTGGTTCTGGTGTACAGACCAGTCTATGGTGCAGCCAGTGCTTGCCGCAAAAGACCTGAATGAGGGACAGAAAGGAACAAATCTCACAGGATGGCTGAAGATTCTTGATGTGGCCATATACATCGTCCCAGGCATAGTCTGCTTCGCTCTTGCACGTACTGGTTTTTTCGGCGCAGCAACGATAGATCCTGACAATGCTTACATGATTCTTGTGCTCCATCTTTTCCCTATGGGCATGGTAGGCCTTGTCATGGCGGTTCTCACTGCTGCCCTTGTCTCTACGATAGGCAGTTCGCTGAATGCCCTCTCTACAGTGTTCACGATGGACATCTACGTGAAGAATGTCAATCCAAATGCCACGCCGTCAGAGATATCACGTACAGGACATATCGTGACCATCATCGGTGCGCTTGTCTCAATAGTGATTACCATCGCTGTAGACAATATCAAGGGCATGGACCTCTTCAATGTCTTCCAGTCTGTACTCTCGTTCATAGCACCTCCTATGGCGGCAGTGTTTGTCATGGGTGTCTTCTGGAAGCGTTGCACGACACTCGCTGCCAATCTTGTACTTTCTCTCGGAACAATCTTCTGCATCTCTACAGGTATATGCTATCTTTGGATTATTCCTGGGGCAACGGAGGCTATGCACTTCATGATGCTCTCTTTCATCCTGTTCTGCGTACTTGTCATCATGATGGTAGTGGTCAGTGCTTTCGACAAGACAGCTACAGAGCACCATGCCATGCAGGTGGTAAAAGAGAAGACATCTTTCGGAGTCATTGTATCATGGATAGCCCTTGTGATAGTGATGATTGGGCTGTATATCTTCTTTAACGGCAATTGACAGGAGTCGCAAGATTCAACAGCTTGTATATTGATATAATAAGAAAATGATTACAGCTATGATATACACAAAGACAGGAGATAAAGGCATGACATCGCTTGTGGGAGGCAAGAGGGTGGCAAAATGCAGTGACAGGCTTGAGAGTTACGGTACTGTCGATGAGCTTAATGCTCATGTGGGGATGCTTGCAGTGCTGTGCAAGGCAGAACTGACGGGTGACAACGCTGACTTTGCGGCAGATGTTCTTGCCCGTATACAGCAGGAACTGTTTGCTGTAGGCGGCTATCTGGCTACGGATACGAGCACCACGGCGCTGCATCCATCGTGCATTGTCACAGCAGAGATGGTTCTTGCCATGGAGAAAGCCATCGACAATATTGACGGACAGCTATCTCCGATAAGGTCGTTCATCATCCCTGGTGGCACTGCCATGGCTGCACAGGCTCACATCTGTCGTACAGTATGCCGTCGTGCGGAGCGCAATATCTTGCGCCTTGCCGAGAACGGTGTGGAGGTTGACGGCAATGTCATGGCATATGTCAACCGTCTGTCGGATTTCTTCTTTGTCCTCGCACGTCTTGTAGCGTGACGGCTCGATGTATTGCCCTTGCATTGATAGGCTATGATATGGGATAGCTGAAAATGTCTTAGGACGATGATGCTATGAGTCAATATACTGGATATTCTTGTGAAAGTCATTGTAAAATCATACAATATGGATGCAGAAACGATTAATATAGAAACACCTCGTCTGATACTGCGCCCTTGGCGGGAAGATGATGCGGAGATATTATACAGATATGCCAGTGACCCGGCTGTAGGTCCAGCTGCAGGATGGCCGCCACATGAATCTGTAGACAGTAGCCTTGAAGTCATCCGTACAGTCTTCTCCGCTCCAGAGACGTATGCAGTAGTACTGAAAGCTACAGACGAACCGATAGGTTGTTGTGGTATAGTCTTAAGAGACGGCATGGCAGTCGGCGAGGCTGAGATTGGATACTGGCTGGGCGCGCCGTATTGGGGACAGGGGCTGATGACGGAAGCTGTGCGTCGGCTTGTCGACCGATGCTTTGATTTCCTTGGGCAGTCAGCTGTATGGATTGGTTATTATGATGGCAATGACAGGTCGCGTCGTGTGGCCGAGAAATGCGGTTTTACATATCACCATACAGAATATTCGAAGCAATCACTGCTTGGAGACACGCATGACGAACACTTCATGCGTCTTACAGCGGAAGAGCACCCTGCCTGAAGCTGAAGGAAAGTCTTGGGGATGTCTTGCCTTGGTTAATCAGAGACTTTGCTGTTTGCTGTTTCTGTCACTGTAACCTGAATTCACCTAAAAACATTTGAAGATATGAGAAAAAAGAACATTCGGTTGGTTTCCATGGCCATCGCTGTGGGATTGTTGACAAATTCCTGTCTGGGTTCGTTCGGTCTGTTTAATAAACTCTCCACATGGAACCGTAGTGCAACGAAGAGCAAGTTTCTTAATGAGGTTATATTCATCCTGATATCACCGGTCTATGTGCTGTCGGGAGTGGCAGATGCCCTTCTGTTCAACACCATTGAGTTCTGGTCAGGTAGCAATCCTGTCGCCGGCAATATAGGCAAGACACGTAAGGTTATGGGCGAGGACGGTCGCTACTATGCCGTGAAGACCTTGAATGACGGATACGAGATTACCACACCTGAAGGAGAACTGGTACGGCTTGTACACGACGATGCATCCGACTCATGGTCGCGGATTGAGGACGGCAAGCGTACAGAGCTTTTCCGCTTCAATCAGGACGGTACTATAAAGGCAATATTGCCGGACGGCAACAGGATGGATGTGTCGCTCGATGATTACGGTGTGCATCAAGTGCGTATGGCTGTCAATGGCGGAACCTACTGGGCAATGAGATAGATGTTACTCCATGTATGGATAAAGAAAATCATTTTTTATGAGGAGCATATAGGACATATTCTGTACTCTTCAAGAAAAATGAATTTCAATCTATATCGTTTCGGAGAGATTAATCTTGATTGCCAGATGTAGTCTACGGGATATATACCCGTGGACTACAGGAAATTATACGGCAGACATCTTATCTTTATATTATAGGGTGACCCTTGATGATGTGTAAGGTAACCCTTTACAAGGTAAAAGGTCACCTTTCATGTACTGAAAGGTGACCTTTTTTTCATAAATCACTCCAACGGGGATTGCTAATATAACTATTAGTCCGCTAAAACTTCAGATAAGAAATGATAAACGTAATCTAAAGCTATGCTTCAGATTGTCCCCCCCCCCTCAACATAAAAGTCTTTTATAATAGTGTGCCTGTATTCTCACATCCTTAGATGTTCAATCTTAGGAATGGTGATTATTCCACGTTGCAATATGAGTTTGCCGGAGGACTCGAATGCGTTTAGTGCTGCAGACACTTCATTTCTTGTGAGACCAGTCTCTGCTGCCAGTTGTCTCATCTTGATGTGAAAGACCTTTTTGCCCGTTTGTGTGGCACAGTGCAGGGAAAAGAATCTCTGTATCCTTTCTTGGGCATTCTCAGGATGGTGTCTCCACAGCTCTTTCTGGTATCTTTGCGACTGTGTGGAGATGATGTTGAGGAGATTGAGGCGGAAGACCATAAATTCGGACGAGAGGAGCACGACATCATCTTTTCTGATATGCAGGAAATGGCATATCGTGCGTGTCCTGTATGTGCGCATATAGTGTTGTTGCAGTCCGAAGATCCTCTCAGGCTCGATGATGCCAGGTGATATGAAGTCTTCTGTAACACAGTATGAGTGGTCGGCAGAGACGGAAATCATGTCTGCCTCTCCGTCCAGAAGGAACAGCAGCCCGTTGCACTTGTCGCTCCCGCTTATTATGGTGGTGTTTTTGGAGTACCGTCTGAACCCAAAGCGGACACGCGAGACGATGTCCTGCAGGTCGCTGCTGCTCATACCCTGGAAGAGCGGCAGTCCTATCAGTTTGTCGTATATGGTAAGGGCTTCAGGCATAACCATGCATTCATCGGGCTACATCATCTGTTGTGAGCCCCTCGGACTGCCAGACCTTATATTTACCGTTGTCATCATATATGATATACGCCTTCATGTCTTTGTGGCGTGCCAGTACCTCCTTGGCTTTCTCAAGTCCCATGACCATGAACGATGTGGCATAGGCGTCGGCGCGTGCGCATTCCTTGCAAAGGACAGTGGCAGACAGGATGCTGTGCTGCACTGGGTATCCGGTCTTCGGGTCAATGGTGTGGGCGTATTTCTTTCCGTCTTTATAGTAGAAGTTCCGGTAGTTTCCTGACGTAGCCATGGCTATGTCGGTGATGTCGAGCACGGTCTGGAATCCCTTTTCCTGTGCGAGAGAGTCATCGACAGGCTTCTCTACACCGATTTTCCACGGAAGTCTTTTAGGTGATATGCCCTTTGTGACAATTTCACCGCCAATCTCTACCATGAAATTTTTGATGCCTAAGGACATGAGATACCGTGCCACAACGTCTGAGCCGTAGCCTTTTGCTATGGCGGAGCAGTCGAGCATGACGCGCGGGTCGCTTTTCCTTATGGCTTTTCCTGCGAGTGAGACCTTGTCGAAGCCGATGAACTGTCGCAGGGAGTCTACGGCTTGTCTTGTCGGCGGACAGTCGTTCTTGAATCCGAAGCCCCACGCGTTGACCAGCGGAGCTATGGTGATGTCAAAAGCTCCGTCGGTGTCTTTGCTTATCTGTTTGGCAAGGTCGAAGACTTCGAGGAACATCTGGTCTATCTCTGTCTGCTCATTGCGGTTAATGGCAGAGATTATGGATTTCTTGTTGAACGGCGACAGTGAGTTGTCCACCTTCTGCAGTTCAGCCTCAATATCCTTCTTCAGATTCTTGTCATGCTGATACGTGATGCTGTAGAATGTGCCGAATATCATTCCTTCATCATGCTGATAGGGCATGGCTTGCTGTTGGCGTATGATGAGTACGGTGCCGATGATGAGCAGTGCGAGTGCAGGCAGCTGCCATACGAGTTTTTTCTTGCGGTTCAATGTTTTATACGGTTTTACGGTTATACGGTTTTACGGTTATACGGTTGTGCGGTTATACGGTTGTGCGGTTATACGGTTATGGGTAATTAACCCAAAACCTAAACCCAAAGACCTAAAACCCCAAACCGTTGTACCTGGTTTTATGTTGTCTTTTTCGTCAGAATTGTAGGCTGATATTGTATAGTGCCATCCAGCGCGAGTCCTCCGAGCCTTTTCCGTAGCCTGGGGCGTAGAGTGGTATGGCGGTATAGGCGGAGCGGCTGAGCTTGCGCCGATAGCGCAGTGACCATCCCATGTGTAATGGTCCACAAACTTTGGCATCGGCACCGAACGCTATCTCTGCCCATTGCAGTGTACATTTCTCCGTTGCAGTGGTAAAGGATGTGAGCTTCTCGTCGTCAGGCGTTGTCGTGTCATAGTCAAACGATGTCAGACCGTAGCGTACACCGGCAGTGAGACGGTAGTCGTCGTGGCGGTTTTTAAGGATGTTGAAATCACATCCGATACGTCCGAAAGGGGCTTTTGTCTTGTATGATATGTTTGTCTCTGCATCATATCTGTCTGCTGTTCCGTATCCAACTTCTATGACAGGCAGGAAATAGCCTTTGATGTGAGCCTGGACAAATGCCTGATATTCACCGCGGTCACTCATGGCATGCCTTATCGGTCCCACGAGGTCTATGCCTACGGAGACGCTTTCGAGGAAAGGTGTGCTCTTTTCCTTGGCTTCTTCCTGTTCCTGTGCGGAGGCTGTGAGTGTGGCGAGAGCGGCTATGAGTATGAGAAGTTTCCTTTTCACTTTGTGTAATGACTTGGCTTTATGATGTTAATGTCCTATGTCCCATGATGTCGTGCTGTTGCAAGGGAATGGCTATAGCGTATATATCAGACGGTCTTCTCTATCTGGTAGTCGTTTCTTCCCTGTGATGTGCGCGAAATGAGGTCGCCGAGGAATCCGGCAAGGAACAGCTGTGTGCCTATAATCATCATGGTAAGTGATATGAAGAAGTATGGCGAGTCTGTGATAAGACGTTGCGGAATGCCTGCAGAGAGACAGTATAGCTTGTCAACTCCTATCAGTATGACAGCCACGAAACCGAGGAAGAACATCAGCGAACCAAGGAATCCGAAAACGTGCATCGGCTTCCGACCGAAGGCAGACAGGAACCATAGTGATATAAGGTCAAGGTATCCGTTGACAAAACGGTTCCAGCCCATGAATTTAGATGCGCCGTACTTGCGCGCCTGATGGTGTACAAGTTTCTCGCCAATCTTTGTGAATCCTGCATTCTTGGCGAGGTAAGGGATGTATCGGTGCATCTCGCCGTAGACCTCGATGTTCTTGACCACTTCCTTACGGTAGGCTTTCAGACCGCAGTTGAAGTCGTGCAGGTTGTGTATTCCTGAAACTTTTCTTGCTGTAGCATTGAATAGCTTTGTCGGAATGGTCTTGGAGAGCGGGTCGCCCTGCGAGCGGTTCATCTTGAATCCGCTGACAAGGTCATAGCCATCTTCCTTTATCATACGGTACAGTTCCGGTATCTCGTCAGGGGAGTCCTGCAGGTCGGCATCCATTGTTATCACGACATCGCCTTCCGCTTGGCTGAATCCGCAGAAGAGAGCAGGGGACTTGCCATAATTGCGGCGGAACTTTATGCCGCGTACTTCCTTGTGGTGAGCCGCCAAATCCTCGATGACGTCCCAAGAATGGTCTGTCGAACCGTCATTGACAAAGATTACCTCGTATGAAAGTTTGTTGTCTTTACATACGCGGGCAATCCATGCGTACAGTTCTGGCAGGGACTCTTCTTCATTGAAGAGTGGTATGATGACGGAAAGATTCATTTTTTTGTATGTATGTTTTTTATTGCTGTAAAGTATGCGGATGGTGGCCGTTATGCTTTACGTCAGAGTTGTCGGTTATTGTTGTGTAAGGTGGTCCGTTTAGTAAAGAGTGCAATGAACCAGCTTAATATCAGTCCTATTATGATATTCATCCACATGAATGTGAAGACAAAGTCTATCGGGCGTGTCTCGGAAAGAATGTCAAGCTGTTTGAGCATCTCTTCTCTCGATATCTTGTATGCTTCCAGAACTGGTGCGAACTCAGGTGCATTGACAGTGGTCACCATGTTGCCGAGCATCCTTCCATGGTCAAGAAACTCAAAATATGCCCACTGTGCAATGGAAAGCAACAGTGTCGCATAGAAGAATATCAGCAGGGAGTAACAATATGCGCGCCAGAAACTCAGTATTCCGCCTGCCACTCTCTCACGATAATATTTTACAAAAAAAGAAGCGAGGAACGGAATGAGTATGATGGTGAAATTGAACAATAATGACATATAAGGCTCTGAGATGCTCCCTATAAAGCATGCAAAGCTGGCTATCCACAGCAGTCCCATCACAGCACCATGTTGACGGGCGTATGCTTTCATCTGTATGTATTCCTGTCTCGTTAGCAAAATATTATTGTTTTTTTGATACGGATATGTCTTTAATCAAAAAAGGAATCACCTCACAGAGATGATTCCTTTTTGTGAGCCTCTTGTCGGATTCGAACCAACGACCCCGAGATTACAAATCACGTGCTCTGGCCAACTGAGCTAAAGAGGCAGGTGGGCGAGCTACTCATATCGCACCGCTACAACCAAGTACCCTTGCTGCGATCAAGCCCTGGGGGATTCCGAGGGAGCTGGTCGTATGAGACTCGCCCGTGTGGAGATGGCTTGCCGTCATGGCTTGCCAAATATTGCTTTCGCAAAAGCGATTGCAAAGATAGCAAGAAATATTAATATCCGCGAATATGTTCCTGTATAATTATGGTTTCTTAACTAAATAGCCATGGAAATGACAGGAAGTCTTGAAATATAAAAGGATTCTGCCTGAGACCAAAAAGGTATCAGACAGAATCCTATTATTGTGCATTATGGTGATTGCTTCTTCTTCAAAGAGGATTTTCTTGTAACGTATGGTTAACAGACTTTCCTTGAGCCATTGCTTATGACAACATCAATGACTATCGGTTCGTGGCCGTATTTTGAAGAGAATTTCTCCTTTGCTGTCTTAATGAAATCGTCATAGCTGTCGGTCTTCACAAGGTTGATGGTACATCCTCCGAAGCCTCCACCCATGATGCGGCTACCGGTAACGCCACATTCGCGTGCGATATTGTTGAGGTAATCCAGTTCCTCACAGCTTACTTCATAGTCCTTTGAAAGTCCTTCGTGTGTGAGATACATCAGGCGTCCCACCTCTTCGTAGTCGCCTTTCTGCAGTGCGTCGCATACATTGAGGACACGGTCTTTCTCTCCGAGCACGAAAGTCGCACGTTTATGGTCTTCTTCAGAAACAATGTCGCGGACAGCTTCTATATGCTCCCATGTACAGTCGCGGAGAGTCTTGGCATTGATGTCTTCCAGCTTTTCATTGACAGCTTTCACGACATTCTCGCATGAGTTCCTGCGGTCGTTATATGGGCTACCGCTTAGTTCGTGCTTTACGCATGAATTCAGCAACACTACCTTGTATCCTGCCTTTTCTGGATTGAAGGGGAAGTATTCAAATTCGCGGCTGTTGCAGTCGAGACGCATCAGCTTGCCTTCCTGCCCGAAGACGCTTGCAAACTGGTCCATGATGCCGCAGTTGCATCCTATGTACTTGTGTTCTGTCGCTTGTCCTGCGAGGACCATGTCCCATTTTGAAACTTTGTTGTTTCCGAAGAGATCATTGATAGCAAAGGCAAAGCAACTCTCAAGTGCTGCTGATGATGACATTCCTGCTCCAAGAGGAATGTCTCCTGCAAATGCAGTATTAAATCCTTTGACATCCACACCGAGTGCTTTCATCTCTTGGCAGATGCCGTAGATGAAACGTGCCCAGGTGGCGTTTGGGCCTTTTGGATCATCGATGTCAAACTCCACTCTGTCCTTTAGATCTATGGAGTAGGCGAGGACTTTGTTTGTACCATTGGGACGTAATTCTGCCATGATACAGTAGTTTACTGCTCCTGGAAATACAAATCCTCCATTGTAGTCTGTGTGTTCGCCGATAAGATTGATGCGTCCTGGAGATGCATAGATATTACCGGTCTTGCCGTCGAAATGCTTTATGAAACGGCTTCTGATGTATTCAATGTCCATGGTTATTAGGTTTATGGTTAGTTCTTTATTATGATTTGTAAAGTGTACAGAGGATGCTGATGTCATCATCACATCTTCTGTACACTCATATATATGTTTGTCTTTACAGTGTGCCGAACTTATAGACGGTGCGCTGTGTATATTCCTCGCCAGGATTAAGTATTACAGATGGAAAGTAAGGACGGTTTGGCGAGTCAGGGAAATGCTGTGCCTCAAAGCAAATGGCAGAGCGGCGTGGCGCTGTGCATCCATGCTGTATGGCGTATCCTGTAGCATAGTTGTCTGTGTACATCTGCACTCCAGGTTCTGTAGTCCAACACTCCATAGTCCTTCCTGTACGTGGTTCTACGATACGTGCAGCAAACGACAGCTCGCCAACCTCTTTCTTGTTGAGTACAAAGCAGTGGTCATAGCCGTTACCGTTTCTTATCTGCTCGTCGTCAGCATCGATGTCCTGTCCTATAGGTTTCTGGCTGCGGAAATCAAATGGTGTCCCCTCAACCTTGAGAATTTCTCCTGTAGGGATAGATGTCTCGTCTGTAGGGAGGTAGAAGTCTGCATTGACTTCACACAGGAGGTCATCTATGTCTGGTGTAGGGTTGGCTACACCGGCAAGGGAGAAGAAGGCATGATGTGTGAGGTTGACAATCGTCTTCTTGTTTGTTGTTGCCATGTAGTCCAGTACCAGTTCGTTATCATCAGTCCATGTGTATTCTACGGTGATGCTCATCTCTCCTGTGAAACCTTCTTCTCCATAAGGTGAGTTGAGTTTGAGGACAAGTGTCTGCTCATTCATCTGCACGGCATCCCATACCTGCGCATGGTATCCTGTCGGTCCGCCGTGAAGAGCGTTGGGACCGTTGTTTATAGCCAGCTGGTACTCCTTGCCGTTGAGAGTGAAGCGTCCTTTGCATATACGGTTTCCGAAACGTCCGATGAGTGTGGACAAGTAAGGCTCGGCAGAGTTTATGACATCTTTTATATTGTCATGTCCCTGTATGACATCAGCTATCTGACCGTCTTTGTCAGGTACCATCAGAGATACGATGGCTCCGCCGTAGTTTGTTATGGCACACTCATATCCTTTGTTGTTGCGCAGGATATACAGTTCCGTCTTCTTTCCGTTGACCTCTGTCTTGAAGTCCTTCGGGTTGAGGTTTGACAGGTTGTTCATAAGTTATAGGTTTAGGTTTTTCGTTATTTTATTTTGCCTTCTTGAGCAGTTTCTTTACGAGAAAGTATCCTGCAGCTATGACAATTATTCCGAGTATGGCAATCTTGATATGTTCGCTATATTCGTTGACCTTATCCATCAACTGCTCTTTCGGCACGATGGTCTGGAGATACCATCCGATGCCTGCGAGGATACAGTTCCAAATACCCGCTCCGATGGTGGTGAACAGGATAAACTTGAGGAAGTTCATCCTTGCCAGTCCTGCCGGTATGGATATAAGCTGGCGCACTACAGGCACAAGACGTCCTGTCAGTGTGGCAAAAACGCCATGCTCGTCAAAGTATTTTTCTGCAGTCTGTATCTTCTCTTCGTTGAGCAGGCAACGGTGTCCCCACTTGCTGTTGGCAAAGGCGTAAATCATCGGTCTGCCAAGATAAAGCGAGAGAAGATAATTTATGGCAGCACCCGTGTCAGCACCTGCTGTGGCGACAAGTATCAGGACGAATACGTTCTGATCACCTGTCGCATGTGCATTATATGCTGCTGGTGGAAGGATTATCTCCGAAGGGAATGGTATGAATGTGCTCTCAATGGTCATGAGGATGAATACATTGAGATAGTTCAGCTGGTCAAGGAGAAATCCGAATAGTTCTGTCATGGTGCAAAGTGTTTGTTATTGTACATGTTTTGGACTATTTCCTCTTGTTCTCTTTCAAGCCTACTGTGGAGTTGAATACGAGGTGCTCGGCAGTTGAATCGGTATCGACATTAAAGTATCCGATACGGTTGAACTGCAAATAAGAGAGTGCAGGTAACTCCTGTGCATATTTCTCGATGTAAGCGTTCTTATTTATACTGAGAGAATTCGGGTTTATAAACGGACGCATCGCGTCTATACCGCGCACACCGTTCTCTTTCTCATATTGCTTTATTGCATCACGAGGATTCTCACAAGTCCACAGACACTCATAGTTGCGTACCTCAGCAGGCACGCAGTGTGCGCAGCTCACCCAATGGATTGTACCCTTTACCTTACGGTCAGCACCTGGAGTTCCAGCCTTTGAGTCAGGGTCGTATGTACAGTATATTTCCTCTACATCACCATTCTCGTCAGCCTTGAAACCTGTACAGTTGAGTATATATGCACCTTTTAGTCGTGTTTCTTTGCCGGGATACATACGGAAGAATTTCTTGTCAGGTTCAGCCTTGAAGTCGTCACGTTCTATCCACAGTTCACGTGAGAATGTTATCGTGTGTGTACCATCTTCTGGACGCTCAGGATTGTTTACGACTTCCAGTTCTTCAGACTGTCCTTCAGGATAGTTCTCTATGATTACTTTCACTGGATTGAGTACACATGACACACGTGTGGCACGCTCATTGAGGTCGGTGCGTGCGGCGGCTTCCATGAGTTTGATGTCGTTGAGAGCATCGAACGTAGTATATCCGATGGAATCAATGAACTTGAGTATAGATTCAGGAGAATAGCCACGACGACGTATGCCGCAGATAGTCGGCATACGAGGGTCGTCCCATCCGTTCACGACACCTTCCTTTGTCAGGATGAGAAGGTTACGCTTTGACATCAATGTATAGTTGAGATTCAGCTTGTTGAACTCGAACTGGCGTGGTCGGTTGTCATCAATATTGTCAGTCTCACCCTTCCATTCCTTTATCCATGTCACGAAAAGGTCATAGAGGTCGCGGTGAGGCACGAACTCAAGAGTGCATATAGAGTGGGTAACGCCTTCGAGATAGTCAGACTGTCCGTGCGTGAAGTCATACATAGGGTAGGCGTTCCATTTGTTGCCAGTGCGCCAGTGCTCCATGTTGAGCACACGATACATGAAAGGATCTCGGAAGTGCATGTTTGGTGATGCCATGTCAATCTTTGCGCGCAGAACCATCTTGCCTGGTTCCATGTTGCCACTGTTCATTTCCTCGAAGAGTTTCAGGCTTTCCTCTACAGGACGGTCGCGGAACGGGGAGTTAGTGCCAGGCGTCGTCGGAGTGCCTTTCTGTGCTGCGATGGTCTCTGCAGACTGCTCGTCGACGTAAGCCTTGCCGGTCTTTATGCACCATACTGCAAAGTCCCAGAGCTCCTGGAAATAGTCCGATGCATATACAAGCTTGCCCCATTTGAATCCGAGCCACTCGATATCCCTCTTTATTGCCTCGACGTATTCTGTATCCTCTTTCTGCGGATTGGTGTCGTCCATGCGGAGATTACATACGCCTCCGAATTTATTTGCTATACCGAAGTCCATGGCAATGGCCTTGGCATGTCCTATATGCAGGTATCCGTTAGGCTCCGGCGGGAAACGGGTCTGCAGGCGTCCGCCGTTCTTTCCCTCAGCAAGATCCTTTTTTACTATCTGTTCGATGAAGTTCAATGTCTCCTTCTTCTCTTCTGTATTTTCCATTGTGAATTAATCTTTTAACCATTTGTTTAACCAATCGAAGAATGTTCTCTGCCAAAGTATGCCGTTTTGCGGTTTCAGCACCCAGTGGTTCTCGTCAGGGAAGACAAGGAGCTGTGCAGGAATGCCTCTCATGCGTGCGGCATTGAATGCTCCGAGTCCCTGATTAGTATTAATGCGATAGTCTTTCTCGCCCTGTATGCAGAGGATAGGAGTGTCCCACTTGTCTACAAACTTATGTGGAGAGTAGTCATACGTCCTTTTGGCATTTGTCGTCATGTCTCTGTTCCATGGTGCATCTTCATATTCCCAATTAGAGAACCATGCCTCCTCGGTATCTGTGTACATTGACTCGAGGTTGAAGGCTCCGTCATGAGAGATGAATGCCTTGAAGCGCTTGTCATGATGTCCTGCAAGCCAATATACTGAGAAACCGCCGAAACTTGCTCCCACGCATCCGAGACGTTCCTTGTCTACATAAGGCAAAGTGCAGGCATCGTCAATTGCGGTGAGATAGTCTTTCATGCACTGTCCCGTCCAGTCTCCTGAGATTTCCTCCAGCCATTCTTGACCGAAGCCCGGGAGTCCGCGGCGGTTAGGGGCAACGATGATATATCCGTTCGCCGCCATAATCTGGAAATTCCAACGGTAAGACCAGAACTGGCTGACAGGGCTCTGAGGGCCACCCTCGCAGAAAAGGAGGGTTGGGTATTTCTTGTTCGGGTCAAAATCAGGAGGAAGGACAATCCATGACAGCATCTGCTTACCGTCAGTAGTAGTGGACCATCGTGGTTCTACGTTGCCGAATTCAAGTTGCTGGTAGAAGTCCGTGTTCTCGTGTGTCAACTGGCATATTCCTGTTGTCTTGACATTCTTTCCCGGTGTGACGACATACAGCTCGTCTCCCTGTGACATGCTGTGACGGCTCATGAGAAGTTCAGACCTGAGCATCTTCACCGAACCGAAGTCCATCTTGTCGTCAGTGAGCTGTACGACCTTGCCTGCCATGTCGGTCTTGTACAGGTTGACACATCCGTGCCATACACCTATATAATATAATGTGCGTGAATCCGTATTCCAGCAGAACTCGTCCACATTGGAGTCAAAAGACTCTGTGACATATCTTTTCTTTCCAGTGGAAAGGTCAAGAACACAGAGACGGTTACGGTCAGACTCATATCCGTCGTGTGCCATGGACTGCCATGCCACATATTTGCCGTCAGGGGAGAATGCCGGGTTTGTGTCATAGCCCATGTTCTCGTCAGCATATCTTTCAGAATTGATGTCCTGTGTTGCCATCGTTTTTGTGGCGTCCACCTCCGGCTGCTGGAATCCGGCAGACTTGCACAGGTTCTTGGTGTTTCCTGTGGCTATGTCGTAGAGATAGATGTCGGAGTCTGTAGATATGGCATAGTCACGTCCGGTCTTCTTGCGGCATGTATATGCAATGGTCTTGGAGTCTGGACTCCAGTTGAGCTGCTCGATACCGCCGAACGGAGCCATAGGACATTCGTAAGGCTCGCCCTCAAGAATATCCTTGCCTTCATTTATAATCGGCTCTTCGTTACTGTCAGTTGATGTCTTCACGACATCGGCAACGAACGGATGGGCATTGGATGTTACGTAGTGGTCCCAATGACGATAGTTGAGGTCGTTGATGACCATGCCTGACGCCTTAGGCAAATCCTTGTGCTTCGGCTGTATTATGTCATTATAGGCGATGGACTTCACGAGTATAACCTTCGTGCCGTCAGGAGAGAATTTGAAGCCCTCGATGTCAGTTTTGTCATTCGTCATCTTCCTGCGGTCTGTGCCGTCAGGATTCATTGACCATATCTGCGAGCTTCCTCCAGCATTGGAAAGGAAGGCGATTTTCTTTCCTCCCTCAATCCATGCCGGGTCTGTCTCGTTGTCTGCAGACAGGGTGAGGAGTTTCGCATTACCTCCTTTTGCACTGATTATATACAGTACATGATGGCTCTTGTTCTCTTTTACAGAATAGTAGCCCACCTGATAGACAACCCACTTGCCGTCCGGAGAGGGCGCGGAAGAAGAAATCCTTCCCATAGCCCACAGAGCCTCAGGCGTCATGACGTTTGTTCCCAAAGTCTTGGCGTCTACCTTACCGATGATTTCCGCGTTTGCTGTTGTTGTCATGGTCAACAATGCTGCTGCAATCAATGCCTTCATCATTTTCCTAAACGTTTGTTTCGTAGTTCCTGTCGCTGTCTCTCGAGTTCAGCCTGCTGCTCCTGCATCTTCTGCAGACGGCCGGCCAGTCCGCCGAGCTTCTTAGGATTGGCTTCATTCTCCTTGTATTTTGCCTGGAGCTTGGCAAGAAGTTTCTCGTCGTCAGTTGTCTTGCGGAGCACGAACATGATAGTTGCGGAGCAGAACAGTGAGACGAAATAGTAGAAGTTCAGTCCAGAAGAATAGTCGTTGAACATGAAGAAGAACATCAGCGGCATGAGGAACATCATGTACTGCATCATCTTCATTGACTGTTGCTGCTCAGGGGTGCCTATCATCTGGTCCTTCTGCTGCTGCATTGTAAACCATGAGTAGACGAGGTTTGCGGCACAGAAGAGTATACATGTCAGCGAGAGATGGTCTCCTATGAGCCACAGATTCGTATGCCATTCTATGATAGGGTCATAGGTAGAGAGGTCGTCTATCCATAGGAAAGACTGTCCGCGGAGCTGTATGGCGTTAGGCACAAAGTTGAACATCGCTATCCAGATAGGCATCTGTATGAGCATAGGGAGACATCCGGACATCATGCTCACGCCGTATTTCTGCTGGAGGAGCATCATCTCCTGCTGCTTCTTCATCTGGTCCTCAGGCTTGTTGAGGTGTTTCGTCTTCTCGTTCAGGATAGGGCGAAGCACACGCATCTTGGCAGAAGACATATAGCTCTTCTTCACCATAGGATAGGTGATGGCCTTGAGAATGAGAGTGATAAGTATAATCACGATACCCATAGGTATTCCGAATGATGTCAGCCAGTCGAAGATATAAAGTGTAAACCAGCGGTTGATGATGCGGAACAGTGGCCAGCCGAGATATACAAGACGCTCCAACTGGAGTTTCTTGCCGAAGGTAGACTCCTCTTCCACGTCCTGCAGGAGACGGAAGTCATTCGGGCCATAGTAGAACTCAAACTCCGAAGCACGTGCTCCTGTTGGGTCGAACGCCGTTTTCAGGCGTGCTGTATAGTCCTTGAGGTATCCGCCGCCCTTCTCGTGAGGCACACTTGACATGAGCGCATTCTCCTGATAATTGTCACGGGCAATCATCACGGCAGAGAAGAACTGGTTCTTGAATGCCACCCAGTCGATGGCGTCCTCAACAGGTTCGTCGACCTTCTCGCTGGTTTCATTGAGATAGTCTGTGCCGCCATCAGTGAAATGGTATGTAAGTGAAGAATAGCGGTTCTCGAAAGTGAAGCCTTTCTCCTGCTGCTTACAACGCTCTGTCCACTCTATGTCCATGTATTTCGTTGACGGCGAGAACAATCCAGACATGCCTGTCACGCGGAACTGCGAGTGCAGGAGATAATCCTTTCCGAGCTGGTATGATATGACTATCTCCTTACCTGGAGCCGCTTCTGCAGTGAATGTCACGGTCGTGTCGGTCACCTGTGACGGTGTGAAGAAAAGCTCTGCGGTATTGATGTTCTCTTCCTTTCCCTCAAGCATGTATTTCAACTGCTGGTCTTTTCCCTCAAAGAGAGTGACGTCGCTGTGTCCATCCTTGTCCTTGAAATTCTTTATGACAGCCTTGCGGACCACAGCTCCCTGGGTGGAGAATGTCAGTTCGAGCTTGCTGTTCTTGAGCTTTATGTCTTGAGCCTTGCCTTGGAGAGCCTTGTAGAACAGGGCTGTCGTGTCGCTGGCGGCGATTTCCTTGGCCTTCTGTGCGGCTACTGCTGCCGCCTGTTTCTGGTTTTCTGCTTTCAGTTTTTCGACTTTTGCGATGGAGTCCTGTCGTGCAGCCTCGGCAATCTGCTCTGCCGATGGCTGGTTGTACCATCCGAATCCTATGAGCAATGCCGCAATAAGCACAAATCCTGTGATAGTGTTTTTGTCCATTGTTGTATTTTTATTTTATGTTTTTACGGTTGTGTACGTTTTATATGGTTCTTGTTTTGGGGATTTTGTTTTTTTGTTCCTGTACTTTGTGTTATCTATAAGATAAAATTTGTGCAAATTTACAAAAATAGAACTAATTATGCAAAAAACTCAATTCCTAATTCTCTAATATTAATTAAAATTAGTACCTTTGCAGTTATAATCTTGGATAAATGTATAAAAAACAACTTATTTTCCTGTTTGCCTTGTTTCTCTGTGCCGATATCTGTGCCCAGAGGAGGCTTTTCCCAGTGACATATTATTATGATGTCGCCCGCCGTATATTCTCTCTTGACGGCAAAGACTCTCTCACCACGTCCTACGACACGCTGATGATGAAGACGTATATCCTCCATCCCGAACTTGTCAAGGAGAGCGAGGGCAGGCTCCGCAAGGATGGCAGGATGATATTCTCGCCTACAGCTCCTGTGCGTCAGGATGTTGACTTCACGCATCAGGCTGAGGATGACGACTCGTTCCGACCCATGGAAAAGGTCGGTACGGATCCCTCTGTAGATGCAGGCAGTGTGGATTTGTTTGTGGCAAAGCCTAATTTCTGGACGTATTCGGGTGATTACTCTTTGCAGTTTCTGCAGAATTACGTCTCCGACAACTGGCACAAGGGTGGCGAGTCCAACTATGCCATGATAGGTGCTGTGACCTTGCAGGCCAACTATAACGACAAGGACAAGGTAAAATGGGACAACAAGCTGGAGATGAAACTCGGCATGCAGTCGTCTAAAGGCGACTCCATACATAAGTACAAGAGCGGCGAGGACCTCATCCGCCTCACGTCGAAGCTCGGCATCCAGGCTACAAAAAAGTGGTATTACACCTTGCAGATGATAGCCCAGACGCAGTTTGCCCGTGGATTCAAGAGCAATGATCTGACTGTGTATTCTGATTTTCTCTCGCCGCTCAATATAAACCTCTCTCTCGGTATGGATTACAAGGTGTCGTGGTGTGGCAACAGGCTCACAGGTACGTTCAATATCTCTCCTGTCTCTGCCAACTTCAAGTATTATGACCGTCTGGATTGTGCGGTGAGAAACGGTGTCTATGACATGGTGGATGGCGAGAAGGTAGGCAAGCATGCCCTTTGGGACTACGGTTCTACGCTGACGGCAGACCTTACATGGCAGTTCTCCAAGATGGTGAAGTGGCAGACGCGTCTCTATGGCTTCACATCGTACAAGCGCAGTCAGATAGAGTGGGAGAATACCCTTACACTTCAGGTGTCGCGGTACATCTCCACGAAACTGTTCGTCTATCCGAGATTTGATGACAGCGGAAAGCGTGACGATGATTATGGATATTTCCAGTTGAAGGAGTATCTTTCCCTCGGATTCAACTATTCTTTCTGAAAAGACGGATGTTCTTTCAGGAAAAGACGGCCGGCGTCTCGTGTCATAAGTTGCGACACGAAACGCCGGTCATTTGTTTTCATTCTGACGCCTTGCCTGTGGGACCGGCTTTTGGCGTACAGCATTCATCAGCGGCAAGTTTCCGTTTCATGACTTCAAGACTGAACTCGCAGCCGCAGTAAAGCTGGTTGTAGAAGCCGATTTCCTTGAGCAGCTTGTTCCTTCTTTCCTGTAGTCCGCCCTTTCTCCAGTTGCGGGTGTCAAACGCTACGGTCTTTCTACTCCCAGTGTCGGAGGACGTTTCGTCAAGAGTCTCGTCATGCTGTGCTGTGTTGCCGATAAGGTCTTCGCGGCTGTCCTCGCCGTTTACCTGCTCGGCAGCCCACAGTCCGGCCTCGTTGATTTGGTCAAGGCTCTTCCATCTGCTTGATGCAAGAGTTGTGGTAAATGTCTTAAAACCTTCTTTCTTAGCTATTTGTGCCGCGCGAAGCAAGCGTATCTTGAAACATTTTAAACACCGTTTGCCGCGCTCAGGCTCATGCTCCAGACCACTGATGCCGTCAAGCCACTCGGCATGGTATCGTTCCCAGTCCTGCCATTCAGGAAGGTGGTCATCATCGATGACCCTTAGTCCGAGTTTCTCGGCATATCGGGTAAGCTCAGTCTTGCGTATGATATACTCCTTTTCCGGATAGATATTCGGGTTGCAGTAGTATAGAGTAGGGCGCACATCGTGCTGCATCATCCATTCGATGATGGCAGACGAACAAGGGGCGCAGCAGCAGTGGAGAAGCGTTTCTGTCATGTTTTGTATGTAGTTGATAATCAAGATTCTGTGGAATGATATGTTTTGGATCGACGGGAGGTGACCTTTTGCGAGGTCAATGGTCACCTTTTGTAGCATCAACCGTCACCCTTTCCGTGGTGAAAGGTCACCCTCCGTCTTGCTGCAGGATACGTGCTGTCTTTTCATGGGCAGGTCGTGTTGTGTCCTGCCATGTCGTGCCGTCATCCGAATACCTTGAATATGTTGTATGTTATGTTGTTGTCGTAGGTGTCTTCCTGCTCGTGTTTCTTCACCCACCGTACTATCTGTATGGTAAGCGGCAGCACGATTATCTCGTAACCGGTCTTCAGCAATACCTGATAGCACATCAGCCATGGCAACTCTTCGGCAGGTATGATGCCTATGAATGCCAGCGGGAAGAATATCAGCGAGTCGACACTCTCGCCGAAGATGGTACTGAGTATGGCACGCAGGGAGAAGTTCCGGCCGTGGTCGTGAACCTTCATTTTCGACATTATGTAGGCGTTTACGAACGAACCGCAGATGAATGCCGCGAAAGACGCGGCGGCAATGCGCGGCGCAAGTCCGAAGATGGCATGGAAACCTTCATCGCCTGTCCAGTAGTCGGCACTCGGCAGCCAGTCGCACAATGCTCCCGCGGAAACGAAAAAGAAGTTCATGAGGAATCCAAGCCATATCAGTATACGGGCCTTGCTGTAGCCCCAGACCTCGCAGACGACATCGTTGATGATGTAGCTGATAGGGAAGATGATGAGGCCTCCTGTCTGGCTGTGGGTGAAAAACTTTATCTGCTTTGTCTCGAAGAGGTTGGATGCAATGAGGCATACCGTGAAAAGCATACTGAAAAGCATAAAGAGCATGCTCACTTGTAAGTTGTTTTTTTTCATGTTCTTGTTTTTATTTAAATGGGGTTACCAAGTACCCATTCCACAAAATTGTGTGCAAAGTTACGGCTTTTATTCCGAAATTCATGGTTTATTTCGTAAAAAATATTAATAAAATTGATAAATGTCATTTATTATTTGTACATTTGCAGTGTATTATGTTGACTTGGCTGGTGATGCCGTCCAGGTGGAATATGATAACATGTTTTTTGAAACGCATGCACGATTGCGCCAATATCCGACACAAATAGTATGAAACACATAAGGAATTTCTGTATTATAGCCCATATAGATCACGGTAAAAGCACATTGGCAGACCGTCTGCTGGAGTATACAAAGACCATCGAGGTGACGCAGGGACAGATGTTGGACGACATGGAACTGGAGCAGGAGCGTGGCATAACGATAAAGAGCCATGCCATACAGATGGATTATGGATACGATAACGGCCATCCTGACTTTGAAAAGGGAAACTATGTGCTCAATCTCATAGACACCCCTGGACATGTCGATTTCTCGTATGAGGTGAGCCGCTCCATAGCAGCCTGCGAGGGCGCGCTGCTCGTTGTCGATGCTACGCAAGGCGTTCAGGCACAGACTATATCCAATCTGTATATGGCTATCGAGCAGGATCTGGAGATAATACCTGTTATCAACAAGATAGATATGCCGTCGGCAATGCCCGATGAGGTGGAGGACGAAATCATAGAACTGATAGGATGCAGGAGAGAAGACATACTCCGCGCTTCCGGAAAGACAGGCGAGGGCGTAAAGGAGGTGCTCGATGCTGTCGTGGAGCGTGTCCCGTCACCGGAAGGTGATAAGGACGCGCCGTTGCAAGCCTTGATTTTCGACTCGGTATTCAACTCCTTCCGCGGTATCATTGCCTATTTCAAGATAGAGAACGGTACGATAAAGAAGGGCGACAAAGTAAAATTCTTCAACACCGGCATGGAGTATGTAGCTGATGAAGTCGGTGTGCTGAAGATGGATATGGTGCCGAGAAAAGAGCTCTCTACCGGCGAGGTGGGCTATATTATAAGCGGTATAAAGAATGCAAAGGAAGTGCAGGTGGGCGATACCATCACGCATATCGACAATCCTTGTAAGGCAGCCATAGCTGGTTTCCAGGAAGTGAAGTCCATGGTCTTTGCAGGTGTGTATCCGATAGACCCCTCCGACTATGAGAATCTGCGTGCCTCGCTGGAGAAACTGCAGCTTAACGATGCCTCTCTGACATTCATGCCGGAGTCTTCCGTGGCGCTCGGTTTCGGATTCCGTTGCGGATTCCTTGGCCTTCTGCACATGGAAATCGTGCAGGAACGTCTGGACCGCGAGTTCAACATGGATGTCATCACGACCGTACCGAACGTATCATATATGGTGTATGACAAGCACGGAGAGCAGAAGGAAGTGCATAATCCTTCCGGACTCCCGGACCCGATGGCCATAGACCACATCGAAGAGCCTTACATCTATGCTACAATCATTACGGATACTGCATATATCGGTCCTATAATGACGCTCTGCCTCGACAAACGTGGCGAGCTCATCAAGCAGGAATATATTTCAGGCAACCGTGTAGAGATACATTTCCATCTTCCGCTGGGCGAGATTGTCATCGACTTCTATGACAAGCTGAAGTCCATATCGAAGGGGTATGCCTCGTTCGATTACCATATTGAGGGTTTCAGACCTTCAAAGCTCGCAAAGCTGGATATACTGCTTAACGGCGAGAGCGTCGATGCCCTCTCGGCGTTGACACACGTGGACAATGCCGTAGGACTGGGAAGGCGCATGTGTGAGAAACTGAAGGAACTCATTCCGCGACAGCAGTTTGACATAGCCATCCAGGCAGCCATAGGCGCGAAGATTGTGGCACGCGAGACGATAAAGTGTGTCAGGAAAGACGTTACCGCAAAATGTTATGGCGGTGATGTCTCCAGAAAGCGCAAGCTCCTTGAGAAGCAGAAGAAAGGAAAGAAGCGTATGAAGCAGATAGGCAATGTGGAGGTGCCGCAGAAGGCTTTCCTCGCAGTATTGAAACTTGACTGAGGCACTCTTCAAAGTACATGATGAAGCACCTTTATTGGCGTTTCGGACAGCACGATGGATTCATAGTAAGAACATAACAGAACCGCAGAAAACTGTATAATATCTGATAAAAATCACTTGAAGACTAATAACAACATTAATAACTAACAGGATTAACCACTATGAAGCAACAAATCATCGCTACCAGAGACGTAGCACGCGAGTTAGCGCGAAAGTACAGTACAATGACTCACGACGAACTGGACGAGCTTGAGAATATCCTTGTCCCGATGAATTTCCCTAAGGGAAAGAAGATTCTCTCCTCGGGTGAGGTATGTAAGTACATTTATTATATACACCAGGGACTCGTGCGTCAGTTCTATATGAAGAACGGTAAGGAGGTGACTGAATGCTTCGGCGTTGACGGAACGATATGCATGAGCATACAGAGCCTCTTCGAGGAGATTCCTACACAGCAGGAACTCACTGCTCTTGAGAATACATATATCTTCGCCTTGCCAAAGAAGAGTCTTGAGCAAGTAGCTCTTCACAACAACAATATCCAGATTCTGTACAGGAAAATCCTGGAGGAGTCCCTTATCCAGTCACAGATACATGCAGACCTTGTGAGATTTGAGACCGCGCACGGCAGATATGTGCGCTTCTGCAAGCTGATGCCACAGGTAGCTCTGCGTGCGCCGCTGGTGTTCATAGCGTCATACCTGCAGATGACGCCTGAGACATTGTCGCGTGTCCGCGCACAACCTATGTGAACAACAGACAGACGGATAATAGACGATAGTACATGTTGCTTCATGTAAGTTCCGGGGTGATACTCTAATAAAGTATCGCTCCGGAACTTGCCATTATATTATTATGTATATTCCTTAATTGTTTCTTCTAATCGTGTATCGTTATGCCTGAATGATGTTTAGGATATAGTATACGGCGCTGTGTCATGAGTTGTTTTTATAAAAAAATGGCATATTGTCTTGCAGAAAGGTTTACATTTCCATGCTGTTCTTTTTCTATTATTAAAACAAGAGGAATCTTATGCTTAGCAAAAACGATATAGAAAACCTGTTCAGAGAGCATTACTGTGCCATGTACCGATTGGCATTTGCCATGCTGGCTGATGATGAGGATGCCCGGGATGCCGTGAGCGATGTGTTCGCCAGACTGCTCGACGGATACGACACAGAAAGCATCAATCTCAATTATCTTCTTATCTGTGTAAAAGGACAGTGTCTTAACCGTATCAGCAGGATGAAAGTAAAGGAGAAGGCAAGCCGTATGCTGTTGCCTGATACGGAGAGCGTGCTGTCGGATATATGTGAAGAAGACGAGGTAGCTGATAAAGTATGGGAATTTGTCGAAACGGAACTGACAGAAAAGTCACGTGGTATCTTGCGTAAACGCTATATGGAGAATATGTCGTGCAGTGACATCGCTAATGAAATGGGGATAAGCAGGCAAGCTGTACATAAACATATACTGTCAGCATTGAAGAGGATGAGAGAGCGTTTTCATGAGAAATGACATTACAGTGATATAGAAGAACCAAATATAAAAGCAGAGAAAATGGACGGCAATGAGAAACTTATGCGGATGATGGATATGCTGGAGAATCCTGACAGATACACAGACCGCCAATTTGAGGATATGTTTTGTGACAATGAGTGTCGCGGATATTATGACATGATGGTGGCTTTGCATCGTATGTACAGACTCAGACACCAAGGCATGACGACACAGGACATTGATAATGAGTGGAGGAAGTTTGAATCAAGGCATCTCACTCCCTTGTCTGTAGATATGAGAGGTACAGTGATGCGCAAGGTCGCTGCTGTTGTGTGCATTGTCATAGCTGTAAGCTGTATATCTTATGCTGCAATACATCTTATTACAGTTAAAGATAAGGATGTGACAAAGCCTGATGAAATTGGGATAACCACCGTGATTGAGCAGCGCGACACTGCTGTTGCATCCCGTCATGCCGATGCTGGTGATATTCCTTCTTATGGCATAAAGACTTATGACAATGCCGAGCTGGATGTCGTCTTGGCAGATATCGCTTCTTTCTATGGTCTGGAACTGGAATACAGGAGTGACAATGCAAGGCATATACGACTTTTCTTTCAATGGAATCCGCAGGAAGTGGCGGAACAAGCCATTGGTTCGTTGAATCGTTTTGAGCGTGTTAATATCAGATTGGAAGGAAAAAAACTAATAGTGGAGTAGAAAAGAATCATGATAGCAAGAAAGTCATTACTTATGTATGTGTTTATCTTCTGGTGCAATATGATAATGGCGCAGAACATAAGCCGTACATTCAAGGATATGCCACTGCCAGATGTCTTGAAGGCTATAAACAATGCTTCTGAGCGTTATAGGATATTTTTCATATATGACGAATTGGAAGATTTTACTGTTACGGTAGATATAAAGAACAAAAGCATTCCTGACGCTGTGCGTGAGGTGATAGGGTTCTATCCGATGGCGGTGACGTACAGTGACAGCATCATCAGTGTGGAATGTGTCAGGAAAGAGCAGACAAAACTCATAGGACGTGTCGTTGATAATCATGGAGAACCGGTTGCCTTTGCCAATATTGCTCTGCTTGCTCCTGAAGACAGCAGCTGTATAGTGGGAGGTGTGTCGAATGCCAACGGCGATTTTGTGATACCGTGTGAGAAACGTCGTGTATTGGCAAAAGTGTCTTATGTCGGATACAAGACAAAATACATATCTTGCAATGTAGGAGAAATAGGTACGATACGCCTTGTCCCTGAAGCCATAATGCTGAATGGAGTAACAGTAAAGGGTAATATGCCGAAGACATGGCTGAAGCATGATGCCATGGTGACAAGTGTTGCCGGTACAGTGTTGGCAAAGGCCGGTACTGTGGAAGATTTACTTGGCACTATCCCTATGGTAGACACAAGTAATGGACGTGTGGAGGTGTTCGGCCGTGGTGAGGCGGAAATATATGTGAATGGGCGGAAAGTCCAGGATAATGCGGAACTGCAGCAGATGGTATCCGAGAATGTGCAGAATGTCGAGGTTGTCAATAATCCGGGAGTGAGATACAGTGCATCTACAAAGGCTGTGATACGTATAAAGACACGGCGTCCGCAGGGGGAGGGCTTCGGATTTACCGAGACGGCAGAACTGGGATATGATCGTGGATGGAATAATCTCAAGGAACAGATAGACATGAATTACCGCCATGGCGGACTGGACATATCTGGACGTGTCACAGGAAAGACGGCAACGGATAAAGTCAATTTTGCCAATGTGATTGATACTTATCTTGCCAATCATTGGCATCAGGAGGCTCAGTCGAAGGTGAATGATAATATCAAGAATCTGCAGACTATGATTCAGGCAAACTATATTGTCAATGACAGTAATTCTTTAGGTGCACGTTATGGCTTTACACGGACTCCGCATCATGAACGATACGGAATATTCAGTTCCGTACTCTATCAGGACGGAGAGGATATTGAACGCAATGAAAGTGAAATAGTCAATAGTGAACAGAGAAGTAATCATAGTTTGAATGTCTACTATAACGGTAAAGTCGGGAAATGGGAATTGGATTTCAATGCTGACGGACTGTGGAATAAGATGACGGGGCATACGGCTTCTGATGAGAACACATGGTCGGGAGTGGCGAATGACATGCGGGATGTGCGTACGGAAAACATAAACAGGAATACGCTTCTTGCCACGAAACTTGTTGCCGGTCATCCATTTGCAGGTGGTGTTATGTATATCGGAGGGGAAGCATCGGTAAATACATGCAATAATGGACATATGGATGAGAGTGGCTTTACGAAGAATGATGAGAGCAAGATACGGGAAAGTATTTTATCGGGATTCGCAGAATACCGTCGCCGTATAGGTGTTGTCGATGCTGTTGCTGGATTGCGTTATGAGCATGTAAAGTCTGACTACTATCTGTATGGTGTGTTCCAGGGAGAACAGAGCCGCCGGTATTCGGATTTATTTCCGAGTCTGAGCCTTTCCGCAAGAATGGGAAAAGTATATATGCAGCTAAGTTACTCCAATGATATCCGTCGCCCTGCATATAGCGATCTGTCAAGTGCCGTGACGTATATAAACCGTTATACATACGAGGGCGGCAATCCTTATCTCAAGTCTACATATACGCGTAATGTCGTTCTTAATATGTCTTATTCTTTCTGGCTTATGTCTGCTGGATATAAACATGTAAAAGATGATAGAATGGCAATACTCAGACCGTATGAAAATAATCCGGAGATTGCTTATAGTTGTCCGGAGAATATAGGAGCATATGGACAGTTTTTCTTGGCATTGAATGCTTCGCCGTCAATTCATAATGTGTGGCATCCAAAGGTTACTGCCATGTTACAGTTTCAGGATTTCATTGCTGAAACACCATGGGGAAATGTCCGTTTTGACAGACCGCAGTTGATTGTGAAATGGAACAATACGGTAATGTTGCCATGGAAATTACGGCTCGATGTAAAGTTTAATTTCATCACTTGCGGTGACAATACCGTCGAACGGGTACGTAGGTATTTCCTTGATACGTCAGTATCTATCCGGCGCGATTTCCTTAAGGACAAGCTGAGTCTGCAGATTAAGGCTATAGACCCGTTCCGGACAATCAGGAGCGAGGGGGAAATCTATAGTGCCAGCCATGTTTTCAGATATATAAATAATGACGCTCACTGCAGGATTTCCCTGCGTGCAGTATATAAGTTCAATGCGGCGCGTGACAAGTATAAGGGTAAAGGTGCCGGCAATGCAGAGAAAAACCGACTTTAGTAGTGATGGGTAATGATATGAAATCATTTACTTACATTGATGTTCTACATTGCATATAGCGGAAAAGTGGAAGGGACTGTACCAGCTTTTGGTACGGTCTCTTTTCGTGAAATCATATAAGGAGAGGGTGCGCCGTAACCCTTGATTACGACACACCCTTACCTTCTTGAATTACTTTACCTCAATGCATCGGCAGTTTTTCATCATTTCCTCTTCCTTCATCTTAGGGAGTGATACGGTGAGCATGCCGTTGTCCACTTTTGCTGCAATGTTTGCTTTATCTACATTGTCAGGTAAAGCGAAGGTACGTTTATAGCTGGAGTAGGAGAACTCACGGCGCAGATAGCGCTTGCCGTCCTTTTCCTTTTCTTCGCTCTCCGATTTCTTCTCCATGCTGATAACCATTTCGTTTCCTTCGTTTATAAGCACGTTGAAGTCATCTTTTGTCATTCCTGGTGCTGCAACTTCAATCTTGTACTCCTGCTCGTCCTCAATGATGTTGACAGACGGTGTTGTAATGTTTACTCTTGGTGTCCACTCATTGCCGAAGATGTCATTGAATACGCTCGGCAACCAATTCTGCTCTGTAAATCTTCTTACTGGCAACATAGTAATTTCCTTTCCTTTTAATTTGTTATACAATATGTTTTTGTCTGAATGTATCTGCATTTCTGCCTGCATTCACTGTTATATGTACAACAAGTGTACCTTCATGCCTGTGAAATCTGCTTGCATGACAGGCTTTTATATCTTCGTAAGTTTTTTTCAGTAAAGACAATCGCTCTTTAAACTTATGAAAGTATTTTTATATAATGTGTTGACAGAATGTCAGAAACGACATGACATCGTGACATATATGTAACATGTCTGTGATGAATCATGCCGTTTCTTGTACTGTTTCAATGGCGTTATGCCAGTGGGCAGTAGCAGGACGCTTTATCAGAAGATTTATTTTTATATAGCAACTGTCTTTAATGGGAAAAGCAGACGTGCTATAAGCAAATAGGTTGTCGCCTGTATCCATAATCCCATCGTTACTTATATAATCAGTAATGGTGATGGCAGAAAATGATGTTGCTGTTCAGAACTGCCACCATTTCTTCTTGGGCTTGTATATAGGGGCTTGCTGTAGAGAACTGCTCTGCACTGTCTCGAAGATGATATCATTATAGGTCTTGTTTTCCTTAATCATCCGGTATATGGTTCCCCAGTCAGGGAGGCCTCCGATGTTTCGGTCGTCAATAAACATGTCTACCTTCAGCTTACGTGAGTATATATCGTTTTTCTCGCGTTCCTCTTCAGGATAATCTCTGTTTACAGCCCAGAACTCAAGGCCTCGCTCCTTACACCACTGTACAGCATCTTCAAGGTACTTCCCTTCACGCACTGTCCATAGAATCAGTTGGTGTTTATCAGCAATAAGCATTTTCAATGTCTCTATGGCAAATGGCTGTTCTTCACCTATTTCCGGATATTTGTCTGTTACAATGGTTCCGTCGAAATCAATAGCTATTATCATGTATGTTGTCTTTTTTTGAATGATGTTATATCCCGTTACCTTAATATTAAAAAGAAAGGTGTCCTTTTACATTTATTTCTGTATCAGGACACCATTATTGTTGTTTTCTGTGGATTATTGCTTCACAGAATCATCATGTGGGGAACCGTAGTGACTGTTAGCATAGTTGCCGTAGTTCTTGTAGTTTCCGTATCGGCCATAGCTTCCATACTTGCCGTATTTCCCATACTTGCCATATCCGTATGTGTAGCTGTGTGTCTTCTTTGTGAAGTCAATGCCGTTTATCACAATGGATATATTGTTGAGTTTCTTTTCTCCGGCGAGTTGGTTGATGTAGGAGATGGCGTTCTTTGGAGTGTAGTCGGCACGGCAGATGCAGAGTGTCGCATTTGCGAGACGGGCTATGCTGAGAGTGTCCGTAACGATGCCAAACGGAGGAGTATCGATGATGATGTAGTCGTACATGTTCTTGAGGTGTTTGAAGACATCATCAAGGACTTCTCTTGTCACAAGTTCGGCTGGGTTAGGTGGGATAGGCCCGGCAAAGAGAACGTCAAGATTCTTGTTTGCTCCTGAGTTGACGATATTACTCCTTACATCCTGCTCGCTGACTGTATCTTTGATGAGCAATGGCGTGATGCCGTGTACTCTGTCATTGACACCGAAGAGCTCTGCAAGACGAGGCTTGCGGATATCAAGTCCTACGATGAGAACCTTCTTGCCGAGCAGAGCAAGGCTTATGGCAAGATTAGAGGCGATGAATGTCTTTCCTTCTCCCGCTGTGCTGGAGGTCACCATAATGACTTTCTCATTTTCCTTTATGGTAAAGAGCACATTTGTTCGCAAGCTTCGGAATGTCTCGGTAATCATGTTGTTCGTATTTTCATGCACGACGATTCCTGACTTTGACTTTACGGTCTCGCTTGCAACAGGGATGTCGCCTGCAACAGGGAGCTTTGTCATCTTCTCCACATCGTCACGTCCTTCTATCTTGTAGCGTATGAGCTGGAGAAGGATGAATGTTCCCAAAGGAATGGCTATGCCAAGTATAATTGCCAGAAGGATTATGGTATTCCCTTTTGGTGATATCTTTCCTACAAGGCTTGGCTCATCAATAATCTTACCTTTGTTTACTGTCGCGGCAAGTGATATGGAGTTCTCCTCACGTTTTTGGAGGAGCATCAGGTAAAGTCCGGAACTTACCTCCTGCTGTCGACCGATCTTATTGAGGATACGCTCTTGGCTAGGTGATTCCTGTACGCGGGTATTGTATTTTGCGAGCTGGGCCTTTATGGCGTTACGTTGAATCTGCAGATTCTTACTTGCCTGTAATATAGCTGTATTGATGCTGGCCGTGAGGACATTGAGCTGCTCGGTGAGAGGTGTAACTGTTGGACTGTTCTCACTTGCTGTGCGCATGAGACGACTGCGTTCCAGTGCTATTTGGTTGTATTGGCTGATAAGTGATGAAGCCATAGGATCGGTAAGTCCGACATTGGATGGTAATGTCTGATACTTGTTTTGTGGCATAGACATATAATCCTTGATACCGTCAAGCAAGGAAATCTGGGTATTCATGTCGGCCAGTTGCTGATCATAGTTGCTGGTTTGCGCCATAGCATCAGCAGCGTTGGTCTGAATCTCAAAGACTTGGCTTTTGCGTTTGAAAGCTTCCAGCTGGCTTTCCGTCTCTCCCAGTTCAGAGCTGATTTTCTCCAAACGGCTGTTTATGAACTCTTCTGTACGGATAGCGATGGTGTTTTTGTCAGCGTTGGCTTCTTCATTATAGCTTTTCACCAATTGGTTGAGATAATCCAAGGCTCTGTCGGGAATCTCGTCATTTATAGTTATTAATGCTATAGATGTAGCTTTTGCTGTTGGTGCAACGCTGATTTTGCCAGCATAGATATTGGCAATGTTCTTGGGAGGATTTATGGTTATATACAAAGTCTTTCCCTTTTCCATATTCCATAGATGCTTAGGGTTAGCCGTAATCTTGATATTGCCGGCAGCTGTGGAAATCTGAGCGGGGAGAGTCGATGTCGTGGTGTTTATATTATATTGGCAGGTTGCGCCGCTTCTTTTATCAATAGCGGAATATTGACCTTTAATGCTGTATTTCCCGTTTTGATAGTTGACCTCCATCATGATGGGCGATTTCAGCTCTTCAAGCGATGTTGCGTCAAGATCTGCGATAAGTGGCTGTGTGCCGTATACAAGCTGGTTTTTTATTTTTCCTTCTATCTCGTAAGTTGTGTACAGCTTGAGTTTCTTGACAGCGTCAAGCGCAATGGAATGGGATGCTATGATTTCCATTTCATTGCTGATACCGCTTGAATTTGTCATTAAGCCAAGGTTCTCGGCCTCAAGCAGTGCACCAGAAGACTTGTCTTTATTGTCTTGTATGAATATCTTTGTAATGGCTTGGTATGTAGGTGTTGTATATCTGACATATGCTATGCTGACAGCTAAGCATAATACAACGGACAATACAAACCATTTCCAGTTGAGTATAAAAATGGATACTATAAGCTGTAAATCAAATGTGGAATTCTCCTCTGTTTCTGTTGTTATGCTATTGACAGAATTTTGTAATGTATTCTCTTCCATTTTGTTTTTTATGTGTTTAGATGGAATGTCCTATTTTAGCAGATTCATAAGATATCTGCCATAGTCGTTTTTAGCCATAGGTAAAGCTATTTGGCGGAGTGTCTCGCTTGAAATCCAACCGTTGCGGAATGCTATTTCCTCTAAGCAGGCAATTTTAAGACCTTGGCGCTTTTCTATCACTTCGATGAAGGTTGATGCTTCAGCCAGAGAGTCATGGGTGCCAGTATCAAGCCAAGCAAATCCACGTGGGAGTGTCTGCACTTTCAATGATTTCCTCTCAAGATATGTTTGGTTGACGGTCGTTATTTCAAGTTCTCCACGTGCCGAAGGTTTTATGTTCTTTGCTATTTCTACAACAGAGTTCGGGTAGAAATAAAGTCCCACTACTGCGTAGTTGGATTTTGGATTTTCCGGTTTTTCCTCGATGGAAAGGCAATTACCGTCTGTATCGAATTCTGCTACACCATATCGTTCAGGATCATTTACCCAGTATCCGAATACAGTAGCGTTGCTGTCTTTCTCGACGTTCAAAACGCTTTGCTTGAGCACGCTTGTGAAGTCTGTGCCATGGAATATATTATCACCAAGTACAAGACAGACGCTATCGTTGCCAATGAACTGCTCACCGATGATAAATGCCTGGGCAAGGCCGTCAGGAGATGGTTGCTCGGCATAGGTGAATTCAACTCCTATCTCGTGGCCGTCACCAAGTAGACGCTTGAATCCTGGCAAGTCGTGAGGTGTGGAGATAATAAGAATCTCACGGATACCAGCTGTCATTAATACCGATACGGGATAATATATCATCGGTTTGTCGAAAATAGGAATCAATTGTTTGCTGATACCTTTCGTGATAGGGTAGAGACGCGTGCCGGATCCTCCGGCCAATACAATACCTTTCATATTTTCATTTATATAATTTATTTTTATCTGAGATGTTTTTAATATGCGTGTTTGTCAGGATGTATCACAGACCATGCTGTACGGAATATGATTTCCATGTCAAGTTTGAAAGACCAGTTCTCATTATACCAGATATCCCTTTTTACACGTTCCTCCATCTGCCAAAGTTCCTTTGTCTCACCACGGAAGCCTGTAACTTGTGCCCATCCCGTTATGCCTGGTTTTGAGAAATGGCGTACCATATATTTTGATATGGCTTCAGAATACATTTCCGTATGTAGAAGCATGTGTGGGCGAGGGCCGACAATACTCATATCGCCTTTCAGTACATTGAGGAACTGAGGTAGTTCATCAATGTTTGTCTTACGCATGAAGTTTCCGAAAGCGAACTTTCTCGGGTCATCCTTGGATGCTTGAACGCGGTCTGCGTCTTTATTGACGTGCATGGAGCGGAACTTGTACAACAAGAATGTCTTGCCGTTCATGCCGGTACGTTCCTGCTTGAAGAACAGCGGTCCTGGGCTCTGTATCTTGATGAATAACCAAACGATAGGTATTATAGGTAGTAGGAATATACATGCGATAGCTGAGAATATGATATCAAATAGTCTTTTGGCTATGCGGTTGTCTATACGATTGATACTGTTCGTATGGTTTGTGAACAATGTGTAGTCACCAAATGGTATGGGGGAAAGGTTCAAGCTTAAGTTTGAATATATGCGAGGTACCAGATAGAATTGAATGACATGCTTGTCGCAGTAGCGTATTATGTCGTTGGTGTCTTCTCTATCTTTAGTGTCGTCTGTAGATAAAGAACACATTATCATGTCAGGTGTGACAGGACTCTTCCCGTCTCTCATATCTTGTACCAATCCACTTCTTGTTCCAAGTTTCTTGAAACGTTCAGGAGCAGATTGTATTTCATTATTGCTATAATATCCCTTTACATCATAACCGATGGAAGCCATTTCCTTCATCTGGAGGTATATATCGAGATTAGCTGGGTCACTGCCGATAAATACCACAGAACGAAGATTGTATCCGGAACGACGTATCTTGTTGAGCAACATGCGTTCTATGAAACGTGCGAGGATCGTTGCGGAAAAATATATGATGGCGTATGACAATGTGAAGCCTATGATGTGGTCGGGCCTGTCAAGGACGATATGCAATATGATTATAAGAGCGAGCACCTGCACTAATGTCAGGCGGAATATACGAAGTATGACGCTTGTAATGTTGATGCGCCTCGCATGAATTATGGTCTTGTAGAAGGACAGACTTATTATGGCTGCCATCGTTACATAAAGTGCTCCCTTTACTGGATTCGCAAGTATTCCTTGTGGAACCATGATGTCTTCAATGTGAAGAAGACACCAATAGGTTATGTTTGCCAAAACAATATCCATTAATGTAATAGCAATCAAAACCATTATGCTGCTGTTTGAATGAACTCTGTCAAAATTGGTCATGTCTTTTTTATAATATGATGCTGTTGCTTTATAAATATTCCGTGCAAATTTACATAAAAAAAGAGAAATGCACAAACTTTTTGGGCGGCATTTTGATGAAATGCACTCTTTTTCTTGTGTAATCCATAAAAAATGACTAATTTTGCTCTCGAAATATTTAACATCAAAGATATTGAAATGGGATTTTTAAATAATTTATTTGGAAAAAAACATAAGGATAAAGAACCGGGAATGGAGGATTTCATGACTCTGATAAGGGTTTATTTCCAGGCTTCTATAGCTACAAATGTGGGTATAACGAATCTTGCCATGCTTCCGGATCTCAGGGTTTTCAAATCTACACTCAAGATTGCAACCGTAAACAACAAACTTGGTGTAGGAGAGCGTACACGTTGTCGCAAGATGCTTGCTGACATGTATGGCTTGGAAGATAATTTTTATAAAGAGATAGATCAAAGTGTGAAGAAAAACTGCCGTAAGATGCAGGATGTTCAGGTATACTTTGTGCAGTTCCAGACATTCACGCAGGAGCTGATGATGCTTTTGGGCAATATCATGAAGTTCAAGCTGCGTCTTCCTTCATTCTTCAAGGGTACGTTGCGCACTATGACGGAAAAGACTGTTAATGATATCTTTAACAAGAATGATTATGACAGTCCTGCAACTATGAAGACTGTGATGGATCTCCGCACCCTTTCAAAAAGGTTAGGATTCTCAGAACAGTGGGTTGCAGACTTTGCATACCAGCTTATCATGCTTGCAAAGAAAGAGCCAGCCGCTCAGGAAAAATAAAAAATAGTTAAACTTTCCAGTGTTAGTAAGTTGGTCTCATGTTAAATGACTAATTTTGCAAAAATAAATATTTATCTGTATGACATGTTCTGAGAAGGATATCCAAGATTTTTCTTTACTCGTAAGACAGTTGCTGCTCAAGTATAAAGAGACGCGACAGGAACTTCGTGAAGTAAAGAAACTGCTTGCCGCTCAGGAAAAATCCGTCAAGGATATGGAGATGCTTGCCAGCGCCTCAATGCATGACTATGACATGCTGAAGGCAGCGCGTATCATGGAAATCGGGGATGGGGACTTGGAGGCTGCACGCAAGCATGTCAACAAGCTTATCCGTGATGTCGACAGATGCATAACTCTACTTACAGAGCAACAAGACGGCCTCTGATAAATCATTGAGGAAAATTATGGCTGAAGAGAAAAAGCTTAATATAAGATTGCATATATACGATACAGACATGGCGGTGAAGATTGACCGTCAGGAGGAGGAAATGTATCGTCACCTTGCTTCGCTTATAACAGAAGTGGTGGGCAGCTATACAAGTTACTACAAGGGACTGAAGAGTGAGAAGGAAATACTCTATATGGCTCTTGTAGATATAGCTCTTCGTTATGAGCGTGAGGCAAAGCGCAACGATGTTACGCCATTCTCGGATGCCATGAGGAAACTTTCTATAGAGATTGATGAGGCACTGAAGGATGAATAACGTCAATTTTATTTAATCTTATATACATTATTAAATATGCTAATTCCAATTATTATAACAGCTGTTGCCGCATTAATTGTGGGAGCAACCGTAGGATACATCATTTTCCGATACGTCTTGAAAGGCAAGTATGGCGAGATGATTGCCACTGCCGAGAAAGAGGCGGAAGTAATGAAGGAGAAGAAACTCCTTGAAGTAAAGGCTAAATTCCTGAACAAGAAGAATGAACTTGAGAAGGAATCGCAACACAGAAACCAGAAACTCCAGCAGAGCGAACAGCGTGTACGTCAGCGTGAACAGGAACTGAACAAGCACCAGAGTGAGCTTAACCGCAAGAGTCAGGAGCTTGAAAACGAGTCGAAGAAACTTGACAATGAGCGCAATCTTATTGCTGTTAAGGCTGAAGAACTTCAGAAGATGGAGGAGCAGGAACTGCATAAACTGGAACAGATATCCGGTCTTTCTGCTGACGAGGCGAAGGCACGTCTTGTGGAGACTCTGAAGGACAAGGCACGTCTTGATGCACAAGCGTATATTAATGACATTGTTGAGGAAGCTAAACTCAATGCCAATCAGCAGGCACGCAAGATTGTTATCCAGACTATTCAGCGTACAGCCACAGAAACGGCTATAGAGAATAGTGTCTCTGTCTTCCATATTGACAATGACGAGGTGAAAGGCCGTATCATCGGACGTGAGGGCCGTAATATCCGTGCACTTGAGGCAGCTTGTGGTGTTGAAATCGTAGTTGATGATACACCGGAGGCTATTGTCATCTCAGCTTTTGATCCTATCCGTCGTGAGATTTGCCGACTTGCACTGCATCAGCTTGTCGCTGACGGCCGAATACATCCGGCGCGTATCGAGGAAGTTGTGGCAAAGGTCAAGAAACAGCTTGACAACGAAATCATAGAGACAGGTAAACGTACAACAATAGACCTTGGCATTCATGGTCTGCATCCTGAGCTTGTACGTATTGTTGGTAAGATGAAGTATCGCTCTTCTTACGGCCAGAATCTGTTGCAGCATGCCCGTGAGACAGCCAATCTGTGTGCTGTTATGGCAAGCGAACTGGGACTTAATCCAAAGAAAGCCAAGCGTGCAGGCCTCCTCCATGATATCGGCAAGGTGCCTGACGAGGAGAATGAGATGCCACATGCTCTTTATGGTGCAAAGGTTGCGGAGAAATATAAGGAGAAGCCGGATATCTGTAACGCTATCGGTGCTCACCATGATGAGATGGAGATGCAGACGCTTCTCGCTCCGATTGTACAGGTATGTGATGCAATCTCCGGTGCCCGCCCTGGTGCCCGTCGTGAGATTGTTGAGGCTTACATCAAACGTCTTAATGACCTTGAGGCCATAGCGATGTCCTATCCAGGAGTTACAAAGACGTATGCCATTCAGGCTGGCCGCGAACTTCGTGTCATTGTCGGTGCAGACAAGATGACTGATGCTGAGACAGAGGCTTTGTCTGGCGAGATTGCAAATAAGATTCAGACAGAGATGACATATCCTGGACAGGTGAAGATTACAGTCATCCGTGAGACGCGCTCTGTTGCTTACGCAAAATAATATGAACGGCTGAAGTCCGTTATGTATAAATGTATAAGATGCAGGGATTTATCCAGTTGTCGGATAAGTTCCTGCATCTTTCGTTTTAATCAGGTACTTTGCAATAGTCCTTGGCCACATTATAATACATATAAATCAAGTGTGGTTATATATCCTGTATATGGTCTAAATGTGTATCTGCATCATATACGAGAAGGGCTTGGAAAGAAACTCCAAGCCCTTCTCGTATCTATGTGTATTGTTTTTTATATTTCCTATTTACATTATTGAAGATTTACTGATGCTGCTCACGGAGCAGGTCGTTGACTGTCTTTACAGGGTTGAATGTGCCGAGTGGCACTTCAACGAAGATTGTGTTCCAGTCGGACATGGCTCCGTTCCACAATCCTGGAAGTTCAAGAGCCTGAAGTTCCTTGCCGTTCTTTGACTTTGAAGATATGAATCCCGTTGTACGGTCAACAAAGTCAGGAAGGTTGAAAGCATTGCCTTTGTAGTCTTTCACTGCGCATACGAGGTCAACAGGGTTGAAATGTGTGCCCTCAGAGAAATACTTCATGTACAGTTCGTTCTTCTTGTCTATCTGGCTTGACTCCAGAATCTGGAGAGAATATGTACCGTCTTGGTTATAAGCGAGGAACGGACCGCCGCCTGGCTCGCCTACATTCTTCACCATTCCTGCAACACGCATAGGACGGTTTAGTTTCTTACGGAGATAGATAACCAGGTCTGCATCTTCAAGTTCCTTGATATCCGTTTTACGGCAGCATAGCTCATTCTGTACGAATTTGACTATCTCTATAAGTTTGTCATGGTCATACTTTCCAGAATCAAGTAATTCAAGATATTGGAAAGCCCGTTTCTGCAATGTCACAAGTACACCTGCTATTACTTGCTTCCATTCTGTTGTCTCCGGCTTCAAGCGGTCAGGAACGACATTGTCTATATTCTTCACGAAGATGATGTCTGCACTGATGTCATTGAGATTCTCTATAAGAGCTCCGTGACCGCCTGGGCGGAACAGTAATGTTCCGTCTTCATTACGGAATGGAGTGCCGTCAGGGTTTGCGGCAACAGTGTCCGTTGAAGGCTTTTGCTCAGAGAATGAAATGTCGTATTTTATACCATATTTATTAGAGTAATAGCCTGCTTTGTCCGCAACTTTCTGCTTGAAGAATGCAAGATGTTCGCTGGATACAGTAAAGTGTACATTTGTTTCGCCGTTAGATGCAGCGTACAGCGCGCCTTCTACCAGATGCTCCTCCATAGGAGTGCGTGCTCCTTCTTCATATTTATGGAAGAGCAACATGCCTTTTGGCAACTGGCCGTAGTTCAGTCCGTCCTTTGCAAGCATGCCTTTTGCAACAGACTTGTAATCACCCTCTGCAATAAGCTCTTTCACTCCCTTGCCATTCTGCTCTTTGAGGAGTGCGTCAAGAGCGTCATAGAATGCGAAATGCTCGATATTGTCGAAATATTTCTTTTCAAAGTCCGTTGTCGGTACATCGTATTCAGCGTCAACGAATGCGAACATGTCTTTGAACATCCTTGAGGCGGCACCAGAGGCAGGCACGAACTTTACGATTTTTTTACCCTCGGCCTTGTAGTCGTCCCAAGCCTTTACATAGGTCTTCACTTCCTCTGAAGATGGAGCTACAATGCCTTTGCCGATTACTGCTGACCCTTCAAGTTTGAGGAAAGGAAAACCGGTCTTGAATTCTCCAAGTTGTTGCTCGAGTTTCTCAGGTGTGATACCTTTGGCAGCGAGTTGCTGCAGATCTTTTTCTGATAACATAGTTTGTAGATTTATAGTTCAATTTGGTATTGCGATATCGATGGAATGTCACAGACTGAAAAACGTAAAAATGGGATGCTACGTTTTTTTGCAGACGTGCCATAGTTAGTTTTATAGTTGCTACAAAATTAGTGAATTTATTTTAAATCAAAAAAGAAATAATGAAAAAATATACGGGTGATAACAAATTTTATTATTTTTGTAGCGCAAACACAAACGTATGAAGATATACTGGATTTCTCTGAGGCATATACGAGTATGGCTGTCGATGACTGCCGAGGGAAATGACAGGAAATATTTTTTTATAGGACAATCTTAAATAAGTAAATGTTATGGAGGAAAAACCATTGTTTACGGATATGGAGCGACAGGAGACTGCCCGTCTTTTTGAACAGTTGAAAGAGAAGACCTGCGGTTTTCTTCACTCCGATGACGAGCATAACATACGTCAGCAGATTTTACAGTCTTTGGAAAATGGCGAGATTGAACGTGATGTTTTTCATCTCAATCCCGTCTTACACTCATTGCAGACGGCTGTCATAGCCATTGACGAAATTGGGTTGAAGCGTGATGGAGTCATAGCAATCATGCTTTACAGGAGCGTTATTGACGGTCATGTCACCTATGAAGATATTTCCTGTAAGTACGGTGCCGGTGTGGCAGACATCATAAGTGGGATAGTTAGGGTACAATCTCTTTACGAGAAGACACCGACAATCGAGTCAGAGAATTTCCGCAACCTCCTGCTCTCTTTTGCTGAGGATATGCGTGTAATACTTGTGATGATTGCCGACAGGGTGAACCTCATGCGTAACCTCAAGTACTGTCCTGACGACAAGGCGAGGCAGAAAGCCGCAGAAGAGGCTAATTATCTATATGCTCCCTTAGCGCATAAACTCGGTCTGTACAAGTTGAAGTCCGAACTCGAGGACTTGTCTCTGAAGTTTCTTGATAACGAAGCATACTATCATATCAAGGAGAAACTTAACGAGACGAAGAAGAAGCGTGATGCATATATCCAGCAGTTCATTGTGCCTATTCAGGAGAAGCTGGAAGCCCAGGGACTAAAGTTCCATATCAAGGGCAGGACAAAGTCCATACACTCCATATGGCAGAAGATGAAGAAGCAGAAATGTCCGTTTGAGGGTGTGTATGACTTGTTTGCAATACGGATAATCCTTGCCTCCGAACCGAAAAAGGAATATATGGACTGTTGGCAGGTATACAGTATCATAACCGATATGTATCAGCCAAATCCGAAGCGTCTTCGCGACTGGCTTTCTGTACCGAAGTCCAATGGATACGAGTCCTTGCACATAACAGTTCTTGGCCCGGAGAACAAGTGGGTGGAAGTGCAGATACGTACAGAACGTATGGACGACATTGCAGAGCACGGTCTTGCTGCCCACTGGCGCTACAAAGGCGTGAAAGAGGGGGGAGGCATGGATGAGTGGCTTGCCTCGATACGTGCAGCCATGGAAGCCGGCAATGATTTGGAGGTAATGGATTCCTTTCAGAAATCATTGAAAGATGAAGAAATCTATGTTTTCACCCCAAAGGGTGATCTCTTCAAGCTGGCAGCAGGAGCTACAGTGCTTGATTTCGCTTTCTGCATCCACTCTAAGGTCGGTTGTCACTGCACAGGAGCGAAGGTTAACGGCAGAGTGCAGAACATGCGTTATGAACTGCATTCCGGAGACCAAGTACAGATTGTCACGAATGTGCAGCAACGCCCTAAGCGTGAATGGTTGCAGATTGCACATACCTCACGCGCTAAATCAAAGATAAGGCTTGCACTGAAGGAAACAACAGTCAAGGAAATCGCCATAACAAAGGAAATGGTGGAGCGCAGGCTGAAGAACAGGAAACTGGACTTTGACGAAGCCGTTATACAGCAATTGGTAAAAAAACTTGGCTTGAAAGAGGTTGCGGAGTTTTACCGTCAAGTGGGCGAAGGGCTTATCGACATGCAGGATGTCATAGAGAAGTATGCTCTTCTGAAATCTCCTAAGCCTGTGCAGACGTCTTTGAGCAGCGAGGAGCGTGCTGACCCGGATCATCGCTCTGCGGCAGATTTCAGGTTGACAGACGAACTTATGACAGGAGTTTCGCCCTGTAAAAACGGTGTCGGTGGCTCACGCTCGGATGTCCTTGTCATAGACCAGAGCCAGAAAGACCTTGATTATGTCCTTGCCAGCTGTTGCCATCCTATATATGGAGATGATGTCTTCGGCTTCGTCACAGTATCTGGCGGCATAAAGGTCCATCGGTGCGACTGCCCCAATGCTCCAGAGCTGCGTCGTCGTTTCGGATACCGTATCGTGGATGCGCAGTGGAGTGGTAAGGGGCGTGGACAATATGCCATCACGTTGCGTATCATAGGTAACGATGACATAGGTATTGTGTCAAATATCACATCTGTCATCTCCAAGGATGAGCGTATCATGATGCGCTCAATCAATATTGATTCCCGTGATGGACTGTTTGCAGGAACCCTTGTCGTCAATGTAGATGATACAGGCCGCCTTGAACAGTTGATAAAGAAACTCCGTACAGTCAAGGGGGTAAGGCAAGTGAGCAGGGTACTGTAGCGTTGTTGTTCTGATATATGGCGGCGCACGGGCATCAACTTGCTATTATATAAGTGGTGCTCAACATCCTTCGGTCATGATGGATTGTTGAGCGCCACTTCTCGTTTTTGCGTTGTGCGGTTTTATATTCTCTTCCGTGCGGAACACGATATGAGGCATGTCAACTCCACGATAATGTTTTATTATAGAGCCGACAGGAGTCATGCCTATACGGAGTGCCACCCTTTGTGAAGCGGTATTCGTATCCCGGATGATAGAATATAATGCGTTAAAATGCAGAGAGTTGCTTCCATATTCCCGACAAGCTGTAGCAGCTTCTGTGGCATAGCCTTGATGCCAATGTTTATATGCAAGCAGATAACCTATTTCCGGAACTTTTACAGTTTTATATTCCTGCATCGTAATGCCACATTGGCCTATCATCTCGCCTGTATCCTTGAGGAAAAGTCCCCATAAACCAAATCCGTATTCCTTATAGCGTAGCATCTGTTTCCTCATCCATTCCATGGTCTCTTCTGTGTCAAAAGCTCCATTGTAGGCATACATTACATTTTCATCCTGCAATATAGCAGACAGGGAATTAATGTCGGAAAGATTCATTTCACGCATCTGCAATCTTGCGGTTTCTAAAATCATGGTATGTTTCATGATGTTTTTCTTGTTTTATTCCTTTATTCCAGCATTTGATAAAGTAGAAAAAACTGAAGAATGTGTCGTTCGTGAATGATTTGCGAACGACATATTCTTCTTTGATAATCAATGGAGTGTGGTGTCAAGGCTTATGCCTTTTGATTCTTCTTATAGCCATTCACAGTGTACATGCGTTTTTAAGTTATGTAGACTCTGAGGGGCTTTCTTCTGAGAAGGTAGGGTCACTGGATGTCGAAGAACTCAAACTCTTTACTGTTTTCTTCCTTAACCTGTTTCTTCGGCAGAGGCTTCAGCTTGCCCTGCTCGTCAAACATACCGTATGTCGTGCGGAGGACAACGAACTCTGTTCTGCGGTTCAGCTGGTTGGCTATCTCCTGCTGGTCTTTCGGGAGCTTCTCTATGAACTCCTGTGTCAGTTGGTCGTTCTCTTTCAGCCACTTGTATGTCTCCGTGAGCTTCTTGCGTATGGTCTTCGGTTTCTCCTTTCCGTATCCGCGAGGAGTGAGGCGGTCGGCAGCAATACCTTTCGATTTGAGATATGAACATACAGACTCAGCACGTTTCTGTGACAGTGTTTTGTTGTATGCAGCCGAGCCTCTGTAGTCGCAATGGGCCGACAACTCTATCGTTATGTTCGGATTCTCATTGAGCAAATCCACAAGTTTGTCAAGGGCTTCGGTTGATTCTGGTGTCAAGGTTGCCTTGTCAAACTCATAGTTGATGTTGTTGATGAGGGTCGGTATACCGATATTCGGCAGTGGGAACTGCAGTGTATACTCTTCTGACTCTTCCACTTTCTGCACACGAAGTTCCTCTTTATGATTAAGGAATCCTGGGCATGTTGCGAGGAAGATGTAGTCTACATCAGGATTAATCTTCTGCTCGAACGAACCATCGCCTTTTACACTGAGCTTCAGGTTGGTACCATCGTTACCCACCATATACACAAGAGCTTTAGGCAGTTCATATCCGTCACTCTCGTATACCCATCCCTTTACGGTCTGGATTATTTCCGGATTCTCAAAAGAGTATATCTTATCCCATCCGCGTCCGAGATCGCCTCTGTTTGAAGAGAAGTATCCTTTGTTGAGCAAGCCTTCGAATGTCATTCCGAAATCGTCACCGTTGGAGTTCAAGGGGTATCCTGGATGCTCTATCTTCAGTTTGCCGTTGCTGTCTGCTGTGGCATAATAGATGTCCAGTCCTCCCATTCCAGGCAGTCCGTCGGAGGAGAAATAGAAATCGCCGTTCGGACGGAATGTCGGGAACATCTCATTTCCAGGAGTGTTTATCTGCGGACCGAGATTCTCCACGCCGCCAAAGCCTGCTGCCGTGATGCGCGTGCGCCAGATGTCCAGTCCTCCCATTCCGCCAGGCATGTCGCTCACGAAATACAGCCAGTTGCCGTCAGGAGATATGGCAGGGTGTGCAAAGCTCGAGAGTGTATCCTTTGTCAGTTCCACGACAGTGGCCTTCCCCCATGCCGCGTCTGCGCGGTTAGACTTGGCAATCTGTGCATATCGCGGATATTGTCCGTCATTGAGACACTGTGTGATATACATTTCCCTGCCGTCGGTGGAGAAAGCACACGTACCTTCATCATATTCGGTATTGAGGCCACCTGTCACAGGTTCTGGACGCGACCATTTCCCTTTGTCATCTTTCTGTGAGACAAATATGTCACCAGCCTTTGTGCCTGTGATGCCGCTCAGCTCATTTCCCTCTGCATCATTGCGTGTTGAGGTGAAGTACAGCTGGTCGTACTGGTCGCCAGCGAGCATCGGGGAGAAGTCTGCGCGTCGCGAATTGAAGATGTCCTGCTTCTTTACAATGTATCGTGAGCCCTCTTTTTTCCATTGCTGGGCCATCTTTGCAGATACCAGGCCGTTTTTTGCGAGGACGTTGTCAGGCATGGAGTCGAGAACCAGCTGGAATTCCGTTGCGGCGTTCTTGTAGTCTCCGATTTTCAGCATCTGCCTGCCGAGATTCAGGTGGTCTTCAATTGTCGCCTTATTATATCTCACAGCATTGCGGTAGGCTCCCACAGCCTTCTGTGAAGCGTTGATGCGCTCGTAGCAGTGTGCCATCTTCAGCGCGAGCATGCCACGCTTCTCACGCTCCTTGGCAGGAGTCTTGGAATAAGCTTTCTTGAACTGTTCCCCTGCGTCATAATATTCGCCAAGGGCGAGGTATGCCTCGCCCTTCTTTATGTTGTTGTCTATTCCGCAGGAGGAGAACAGCAACAATGATAACAAAATGATATGAATCCTATTCTTCATTGTCATTGATGTGAAGAATAATGCTTGTGGCACCGCATGTGAACAGTGTTCCGTGGTCTATTACGCGCCGTTCCCTGTCGCCGAGAATCTCGTTGTCAACGAATGTTCCGGTATTCGACGGACCGTCGCGCAGTATGTATTTCAATTCGCCCCGCTTGTTGCGTGAAATGTTCAAGACGCAGTGATGCAGATCCATTGACGGGTCGCTTGTCTCCACAGGGCAGTTTACATCGTTGCCTTTGGAATACTTTCCAATGGTGTTGTCTCCCATATGGAGCGGTATCACCTGTTTGTAACCGAAGACATTCTCTATGACATGCAGTGAACCGTACTCTGTCTGCTCCGCATCTTCTTCGGGATTGGCGTCACGCTGTGTCTTGTGTATTTTCGACATGCCCATACGGATGGCAAACTGTTTGCCACACTCAGAACACTGGAAGACAAGCTGCTGGCCGTTTTCGTATTTCGTTTCGTCAAAGATTATGTAATTATCGCATTTTGGGCAACGTACGCGCTTCATGTGAATATCTTGTTTGGTTATTGTGAAAACAGTTTCAAACTAATGGACAGGCTGGCGGATGTCATAGTCAATCCTGTGCAGGTGCATCAAAAAGGTTTATTGCGCTGTAAAGGACGTTCCGGACTGACCTGTGAGACCTTAGAATTCCATTACCCAGCCGTCTGTGAAATGCTCTGACTTGCTGCGGAGATTGCGCAGGGAATCCATAGCCTCTTTCTCTGAAGCAAAGCGACCATATATGACTTTCGCTCCATTTCCACGCACCATCGTCTCTGCTTTGCCGAAGCCTTGGCCTTTCAGGCGCTTTACAAAATCATTGGCATTGGTCTCCGTTACTTTGCTTGCAAGGACAATGCTGAAGAAATGAGGCTCGGTCTCAGGTTCGGCAGCTGTGTCAGGATGCTGTTCCGCCGGCATGGTGTCGGCCACTGTTTCCTTTGCCACAGGCTTTGCCTTCTGGAATATGATGTTCTTTTTAGCTGTGTCAGCAGCGCGCATCTGCTCGGGCAGGATATTGTACAGTATACCTGTGTCCATATAGCTCTCCGATACGGCAGGTTTGTATGTCTGGCCGATAGGGAGCGAGAAGATTAGGAATGCAAGTATTGTCGCGGCAATAGTGCCGACATATTTTATGGTGCTGACGCGTATTGATATGGTGCGCTCTGTATTGTCACTGGTGTGCTCGTCCTCTTGCGTATCTGTCGTGCTGATGCCTTGTGTGACAGTCAGTTGCGGAACAGGCTTCGGCTCCTGACGTGTGATGGCGGCAGGAGTGGCAATAGCCTTGTCGGATGTCGCAGTGGTGACAAGTGGTGCTACGTCTACAGTATTGAGGCCGTAAAGCGAAGGCGTAAGTATTCCTGCTTCGCAAGGTTCAAACTCAATTTTCCCGCTGGTGTTTAGTGTGAGCACTCCTATATCGTTGAGCTCACATTTCCCCTCGTTGCGTATCTTCTGCTGCAGTTCAGTCACTTCTTCCTCTATACGACGTAAGGCTTCAGGGTAGCTGATATCATACGCCTCTATATATGATTGCGCAAGAAGGGAGTCGTTTATCTGCAGCTGTGCATTAAAGCCAAGCTGTCGTAATGGTGGTAGAAAAGACTGGGTTTCAGCGTCATATCGTGCGCAGACGTGGTGAGCCATGAAGCCACCAAGTCCGGGAACAATGACACAGTCGTTGTCCAAGAGAAGTATTTCGATATGTCTATCCAGTCTGATCACGTTAAAATTTGTGGGAAATAAATTGCGAGTGCAAAATTAATAAAAAATGTTTAATTCAGCAAATAATCGACGATAGTTTTTTGTTTTTTATATCCATTAAATCTATTTTTCAGGCTTCAGGGTATGAGTGAGTTTTATAGTTAAATTTGGTAAAATTAACCAAAAGTCGGTAGGTGTATTGTCGTTTCTGCCTGATTGTCGGGCTGTTTATATGTGTTTTCATAGTGAAAGGTCACGTTTCATGTGGTTTTCCGCCATCTTTTTGTGGCTAAAAGGTGGTCTTTTATATAGTGAAAGGTGACCTTTTGGCCTGTTTCCTGTAATGTGTTCTTGTTTGTGAAAACATAACTGACAGAAAGACAGGTGATTGGCGAATGTGTGAAAAATCGCGGATTTCACGCTTGAAATATGTTGCAAAGAAAATATTCAATTCTCATAGGGTAAGAAATGCTTGGGTTTTCAATAAAAATATTCAAAATAGTTGCGTACGTGAAATAAAAAAAGTAACTTTGCAAGACAATAGACTTTGTATTCAACATAGAATAATACTTGTCATGGAATATATAAAGACTGCAATAGAAGGCGTGTATATCATTCAGCCAAAAGTGTTTAACGATCAGCGTGGGTATTTCTTCGAGTCATTCCGTCAGTCGGATTTCGATGCTAATATCGGTGGTCATACGGAGTTCATTCAAGACAACGAGTCGAAATCAAGCTATGGTGTTCTCCGTGGGCTTCATTACCAGAAAGGCGAGTTCTCGCAGGCAAAGCTTGTCCGTGTGATAAAGGGACGTGTGCTGGATGTTGCCGTTGATATCCGCAAAGGGTCACCGACATTCGGCAAGTATGTCATGGTAGAACTTAGTGGTGACAACAAGACACAGTTCTTTATACCGAGAGGTTTTGCCCACGGCTTCCTTGTGCTTAGTGACGAGGCTGTCTTTACATATAAGGTAGACAATGTCTATGCTCCGCAAAGTGAGGCGAGCATCCGCTTTGATGACCCTGATATAAATATTGAGTGGCCTATTGATGCAAATGATATCCTTACCAGCGAGAAGGACATGAAGGCAAAATGGCTAAAGGATGCTGAGGTTTTTGATTAAGAGAGTGATATGAATGTTCCTCGTGTCTTTTTGTGCTATGGGCTCTGGAGATGCTGCTCCTTGTCTATGACATGAAGAGATGATGAAGAATTGTAAATTATGTTTCCAATCCGTGCGTAAGATATTCTTTTTTATAATTTCCGGTTTGCTGTCGGTGTCGTGTTACGACATCGCCAAGGACGGTGTCGCTGTCCTTGAAGAAGACAAGGAGGCGAAGGCTCTTCTGCAAGGAGTGTGGACGAGTGATGACGATGGCGAGGTGACGATGATGGTTAAGGGCGACAGCATTGTCTATGCAGATTCGATGCTGTCTCCTGTGTATTTTGCCATTGTCGGCGACACTCTTGTGCTTCGCGGAAACAGCGAGGCGCGGTATGCTATAACAAGGCAGACGGAGCATCTTTTCTATTTTGAGAATCATAATGGCGATGCTGTGCATCTCTACAAATCAGAAAATCCTGACGACAAGTACATCTTTGATGGTCGTAAGCCGGTGACGCTCAACCAGCGTCAGCTGATAAAGCGTGACTCTATAGTGGGAAGCGGGGAGGACAGATATCACGTGTATGTCCAGATAAACCCTTCGACATATAAGGTCGTGAGAGCCTCGTACAATGATGACGGCATGCTTGTCGAGAATGTCTATTACGACAATATAATAAATGTGTGTGTCTACAAGGGGGCGCAACGGCTTTTCTCTGCAGATGTGCATAAGCAGGATTTCAGGAAGTATGTCCCGGCCTCGTATCTTCAGCAGTCAGTGCTGAGTGATATCGAGATAGTCGGCGCAGCAAGCGCCGGGGTGGAGATGACAGCTTCCGTGTGTGTGCCGGACTCTCCGACGTCTTACAGGATAAAGATGCTGGTCTCAAAGGAAGGAAAGCTGACTATGAAAGTCTTGGAATAGCGATTTTCATGATGCTTTACAGCATGACAGACAATACAGGAAAGGGTCTTTCGGCAGGCGCTTTCCTGTATTCTTATTATTAGAATATAATCAATGGATTTGTGTGATGAAAAGAAAAATGGGACGTACTGTGATTGTGATGAAAACTCCTTGGTATAGGTAGAGTGCCTTGTACCTTTGTAATCCACCGGCTCTTGATATGGCTTGGAGCAGGACAGAGGTG